>JAEEHZ010000251.1 GCA_016281115.1 Clostridiaceae bacterium
CTTCTACCGGTGCCGCCGAGCACACGAATGCACATAAGCTCCTTTGCGCCTGTGTTGTCGGCTACCTTAAGGTAGGTTTGCTGTTGTATCACAGTATTTTCCTCCTTTTTTATAAGCCTTTAATTATTTAGCTTTTTCAATAATCTCAACGAGGCGCCATCTCTTGTCCTTTGAAAGGGGACGGGTCTCCATAATCTTAACCTTATCGCCTACACGGCACTCGTTATTCTCGTCGTGTGCCTTGAACTTGATCGTGCGCTTAACGATCTTTTTGTAAAGCGGATGCTTTACGCTGTTTTCGATAGCAACAACAATTGTTTTGTCCATTTTGTCGCTTACTACCTTACCGACTTCGGTTTTTCTCATATTTCTGTCCACAGCTTAATCCTCCTTACTTATGCATTTGCGCCGTCTTCAAGCTCAAACTGACGAAGAACTGTCTGAACTCTCGCAATGTCTCTTTTAACGGCCTTAACGCGCATCGGGTTATCGAGCTGATTTATTGCAAGCTGAAAACGAAGATTAAATAAATCTTTTTTAAGATCTGCAAGCTTTTGCTCAAGCTCTTCTATTGATAATTCTCTAAGCTCTGCTGCTTTCATTATTGCTCAACCCCCGTTTCCTTTTTTATAAACTTACATTTTATAGGAAGCTTGTTAGCTGCAAGTCTCATAGCTTCTCTTGCTGTCTCTTCGGAAACACCGCCGAGCTCAAACAAAACTCTGCCGGGCTTAACAACTGCTACCCAATATTCCGGTGAACCTTTACCTGAACCCATTCGAGTTTCGGCAGGCTTTTCGGTAACGGGCTTGTCAGGGAAAATGTTGATCCAAACCTTACCGAATCTTTTGCAGTAACGGGTCATGGCTACACGGGCTGCCTCTATCTGGTTAGATGTGATCCAGGAGGGCTCAAGCGCCTGAAGGCCGAAATCACCGTATACTACCTTGTTGCCGCGGAGCGCCTTACCTTTAAGACGACCTCTTTGAACGCGGCGATATTTAACTCTCTTTGGCAATAACATTATTTGCTGCCTCCTTCTCTGCGGGGTTTGCGGGACTCAGCAAAAACTTCGCCCTTATACAACCAAACCTTAACACCGATGATGCCGTAGGTTGTATTTGCCTCAGCAAAGCCGTAGTCGATATCGGCTCTTATTGTCTGAAGCGGGATCGTACCCTCGTGATAATGCTCTACACGAGCGATTTCCGCGCCGCCGAGACGGCCGCTGCACTGAGTTTTTATACCCTTTGCGCCGAGCTTCATAGCTCTGCCGATAGCAGATTTCATAGCGCGGCGGAAAGATATTCTCTTTTCAAGCTGCTGAGCAATGCTCTCTGCAACGAGCTGAGCATTGAGGTCGGGCATCTTGATTTCTACAATGTTAACATTTACGTGCTTGCCGAGTATTTTTTCGCATTGGAGGCGCAGCTTTTCAATTTCCGTGCCGCCCTTTCCGATAACCATACCGGGTTTTGCACAATGAATGTGGATTCTTACCCTTGAAGCATCACGCTCTATTTCTATTTTAGAGATACCTGCAGGATAAAGCTGTTTCTTAAGAGTACGGCGGAGGTTATAGTCCTCTACAAGTGTATCGCCGAAATTCTTTGAATTTGCAAACCAGCGTGAATCCCAATCGTTAATTACGCCTACACGCAAACCGTGCGGATGAACTTTCTGGCCCATTTGTATACCTCCTCCTTATTCCTTTTCTTTAAGCACTAATTTAATGTGCGAGGTCTTTTTATCTATTCTGTACGCGCGACCCTGTGCTCTGGGGCGTATGCGCTTAAGTATAGGACCTTGGCTTACTGAACATTCTGCAACATAAAGATTTGCAACGTCCATATTGTGGTTATTCTCAGCATTTGCCATAGCTGACTTGAGCAACTTTTGCAAGTCTTCACAAGCAGCCTTCGGGGTATGCTTGAGGATAGCCATTGCAAGATTAACGGGCTTATTTCTTATAAGATCAAGCACGATTTTAACCTTGCGTGGTGATATTCTTAAATAATTTAATTCTGCTCTGGCTTCCATTATTCACACACTCCTTTCGGCATTACTTCTTAGTTGTTTTAGAACCGGCATGACCTCTGAAGGTTCTTGTGGGAGCAAACTCACCGAGCTTGTGTCCAACCATATCTTCTGTTACATATACCGGAACGTGCTTACGGCCGTCGTGAACGGCGAAAGTATGACCAACGAACTCAGGGAATATTGTTGAGCTTCTGCTCCAGGTCTTGAGTATTCTCTTCTCGCCGGTTTTGTTCATTTCTTCGACCCTTTTGAACAGTACAGGCTGTACAAAAGGACCCTTTTTTGCGCTTCTTCCCATAGTTAAAAGCTCCTTTCTGTATGCCTATTACTTACCGTTTCTGCGTTTTACTATCAGCTTGTCTGAAGCTTTGTGCTTCTTACGTGTCTTGTAACCGAGTGCGGGTTTACCCCAAGGTGTTACAGGACCCGGACGGCCGATCGGGCTCTTACCTTCACCACCGCCGTGGGGGTGGTCGTTCGGGTTCATTACAGAACCTCTGACTGTCGGTCTCCAGCCCATATTTCTCTTACGGCCCGCTTTACCGATTTTAACGTTTTCGTGGTCGGTGTTGCCAACCTGACCTATTGTTGCCATGCAGGCTGCGGGAACGTTTCTTAACTCACCCGAAGGAAGTCTTAAAAGTGCCATTCCGTTTTCTTTTGCCATAAGCTGAGCCATATTACCTGCTGCACGGGCGAGCTGTGCGCCTCTGCCGGGATAAAGCTCTACGTTATGGATGAATGTACCTGTAGGAATCGCGCTGAGCGGTAATGCGTTGCCGGGTTTGATATCGGCGCCTTCGCCTGCTACAACAGCGTCGCCTACTTTAAGACCAACGGGAGCAATTATATATGCCTTTTCGCCGTCTTCGTACTCTACAAGCGCGATGTGTGCGCTTCTGTTAGGATCATACTCTATTGTTTTTACTATACCGTTTACATCAAACTTTTGACGCTTGAAGTCTATTATACGGTATTTTCTTCTGTTGCCGCCGCCTCTGTGACGAACGGTGATTCTGCCGTAGCTGTTGCGGCCCGCGTTTTTCTTAAGCGGTGCAAGCAAGCTTTTTTCCGGACCGCACTTTGACAGTCCGCTGTAATCTGTAACCGACATATTACGGCGTGAATTTGAAGTCGGTTTATAAACTCTTATAGCCAATTTAATTCACTCTCCTCATGATGGCTTTGCGGGATTTGGCTTATCCCATACATTCTGCCTGTAGATTTTTATGCAGGCTTACATCATGCCCTCAAAAAATTCCAAACTCTTGCTGTCGGGTGTAAGGGTTACGTATGCTTTTTTCCAGCTTCTTGTATATCCGCTGGTTCTGCCTCTGCGGCGCATCTGACCTCTTACGTTAACAGTTGTTACCTTTGCTACCTTAACGTTGAAAACTTCTTCAACAGCCTTTGCTATCTCGATCTTTCCCGCGTCTTTGGCAACCTCAAAGGTGTATTTCTTATCTGCTATTCCGCTCATTGACTTTTCAGTAATGATAGGACGTATGATTATATCATGTGCTGTCATTATGCATATACCTCCTCAAGACGCTCAACAGCCTGCTTAACTATTATAAGCTTGTCTGCATTGAGCATATCATAAACGCAAAGAGCGTTTACAGGAGCAGCTTTTACTCCGGGAAGGTTTGCAGCTGACTTATAAACCTTGCTGTCGGCAGTTTCCGTAACGATAAGCGCTTTCTTGTCGCCTACGCCCAGATCCTCAAGCATTTTTGCTACAACCTTTGTCTTGTATCCTTCAAGTGAAAGGTTATCAAGAACGATGAAGTCTTCGCTTGCTACTTTAGAAGAAAGAGCCGATTTCATAGCGAGCTTTCTTTCCTTCTTATTTACATCAAAGCCGTAATCTCTCGGCTTAACGGCGAATACCATACCGCCGTGTCTCCATTGAGGAGCTCTTGTAGAACCTTGTCTTGCGTGACCTGTTCCTTTTTGTCTCCACGGTTTTTTGCCGCCGCCGGAAACCTCTGAACGGGTAAGAGCAGACTGTGTGCCCTGACGCTGGTTTGCGAGATAATTAACAACCATCTTGTGCATTACAGCAGTATTGGGCTCTATACCGAAAACGCTTTCGGCAAGTTCCATTGTACCGACGTTTTTGCCGGTCATATCTAATACATTTACGTTAGGCATTTAAACTCCTCCTTCCCTTAAGCCTTGCAGCTGTCTCTGAGGATAACCGTTCCGCCGTTAGGACCGGGAACCGCACCCTTTACTGCGATGAGATTGTTTTCGGCGTCTACCTTAGCAACTGTAAGGTTTTGAACCGTAACTCTCTCTGCGCCCAAGTGACCTGCCATTTTCTTGCCCTTCCAAACTCTTGAAGGATCTGAGCAAGAACCGATTGAACCGCCGTGACGGGCAACAGGACCCGAACCGTGAGACTCTTTAAGTCTTTGGAAGTTCCAGCGCTTTATAACGCCGGCGTAGCCCTTACCTTTGCTTGTGCCGGTAACATCAACTCTGTCACCCTCTGCAAAAGTGTCTGCTTTCAAAAGCTGACCTACCTCGTATTTTGAAGTATCTTCAAATCTGAACTCTCTGAGAACCTTTTTGGGTGCTACGTTGTTCTTTTTGAAATGACCTTCAAGCGGTTTTGTCATATGCTTTGCTTTCAGAGCACCAAAACCGATCTGAACTGCTGCATAGCCGTCATTTTCTACTGTTTTCATAGCGGTTACCATACACGGACCTGCTTCAAGAACAGTAACAGGGATAACGTTGCCCTTTTCATCGAAGATCTGTGTCATACCGATCTTCTTGGCGATTAAGCCCTTTTGCATAATATTTTCCTCCTATAAGGTTATTGGTTGGATTTCTCCAACTTGACCTGCATGCGGTTGGTTGAAATCAGAATTTAATTTCGATCTCAACGCCTGCAGGGAGTTCCAAACTCGTGAGAGTTTCAACTGTTTTGTTAGACGGTCTGAGAATGTCGATAAGTCTCTTGTGAGTTCTCATCTCAAACTGCTCTCTGCTGTCCTTATACTTGTGAACAGCTCTAAGAATCGTGATTATTTGCTTTTCAGTGGGAAGCGGCACGGGACCTGAAACCTTCGCGCCTGTTCTCTTTGCTGTGGCAACAATCTTCTCAGCGGACTGATCAACTAACTGATGATCGTAACCTTTGAGTCTGATTCTTATTTTCTCCTTCACTGCCATTTCTACGCCTCCTTAAAATTTTCAGTTGGCGGGCGGAATGCCCTCGAACCTTTGTTTACACCCATCCGGGTGTTTCATCGCAACTCATTTAAAAACGGACTAACAACTGCGTTAATCCGACTCACAAGGCTCTAAGGCACTCAGACATAACACGACCGCAGCATACGGCCGCACTTTGCCTAAATGTTAACTTTTGTCGCCCGGTTTAAAATCGGACATACTCCACGGAAAAACCGGCACATAATGCCGCAACCTCCCGCTTCAACGCCATATAACTCCGCATATTTTGGGCGCACTGCCCTTATATTGCATCGTTGCCTGAGTATTCTACCAAAAAGTCAAGTAAAATGCAAGCTTTTTTACTTATTTTTTTATATTTGGCAAAATTTCGGCGATTTTCAGATGATTGCACAAATGTTACAGCAAATTTTGTGCAACATTACAATAAAAAGTGTTTTTAATTATACTGATGTTTCATAAGCCGTTTTTTATACTTTTTTACATCTGTTCTGCCCTCATGCCGGGCAGGCACTTACTTTGTCTCGCAACAAAGTAAGCAAAATGCGCCAAAGGGACAACCTATCGACGGTTTTCCCTTTGGAATCCCTTTCGCGACCACCCTGGGGAGTGGCTCCCTTTACACAAGGGAGCCGATATAGCCGACGAACAGTGTTCGTGTCTACTAAAAAGCCGGAAGAAACGTCTGTTCCAACATTTCTCCCGGCTTTAAAATGCCATTTTAACAAATCATAAATCAGCTTTTTCCCGCCAATGCTCTGTCGAGCCACACGGCGGCAATATCCATTGCAAGGTAAAGGCTGTCTTTTTCGCTTGCCTTTATCACCTGCTTACGCGGTGAAAGGCTCATATCCGTACTCATAAGCTGAATTGCCACCTTATCGGCAAATTCTTTGTCGCCCACCTTTTTCTTTGACTTTATTGTCATTCTTATTACGTAATCGTCGCGCAGATCTCCATAATAAATCACATCTCCGCATCTTACAAGCGGTTTTCCTTTATATAATTGAAAATCAGCCATTGTTTATTACCTCCGTACCTTAAATATAATCGTTATCGTTTGAGTTATTTTTTTCTGTTTCTTTTATTATATATATAGGTCTTGACTTTGTCTCTAAATATGCTTTTGCGAGATACTGACCCAAAATACCCATAACAAGCAGCTGAATACCGCCTATAAATACCATTATGCACACAAGTGTGGGAAATCCCGTCGCAGGGTCTCCCCATATAAGCGTTTTTACAACAATAAATATCGCATATACAATAGAAAGCACAAACATAATGAATCCCACAACAGACGCTATCGCCAGGGGAGCGGTGGTGAAAGCGATTATTCCCTCAATGGAATACAGGAACAATTTCCAAAAGCTCCACTTGGTCTCTCCCGCAACACGCTCTCTGTTTACATATTCAAGCCATTTTGTTTTAAAACCAACCCAGCTGAAAATGCCCTTTGAAAATCTGTTATATTCTTTAAGCGACAGCACGGCGTTTACCATTTTTCTTGTCATAAGGCGAAAATCTCTTGCGCCGTCTACAATTTCCACTGTTGTCATTTTGTTTATCAACCTATAAAAGCAGCGTGCAAAAAAGCTTCTTATCGGCGGCTCGCCTTTTCTGTTCGTTCTTCTGGTCGCGGCGCAGTCGTAGCCCTCTTGCTCCAATGCCTTCAGCATTTCGGGCAGCATTTCGGGGGGATCCTGCATATCGGCGTCCATAATGGCAACATAATCTCCGGTAGAATTTTCAAGGCCGGCGTACATCCCCGCTTCTTTTCCGAAATTACGCGAAAAGGAAATGTATCTCACTCTGCTGTCCTTTTTGCTTAGATCGCGCAAAATGTTAAGTGTGTTGTCCTTTGAGCCATCGTTGACAAACAGAAATTCAAACTCGTTTTCATTCATCATATCCGCAATACGGGTTATTTCTTTGTAGAAAAACGGCAAAGCCTCCTGCTCGTTGTAGCACGGCACTATAACAGATATTTTTTTCATTTACATCATTCCTGCTTTTCAGTTATCTTTTTCTCCGATTTTTTTCGTCTGATTATCTCTACTGCGATAAGCGCGGCAAAGCCTATAAGAGAAACACAGGTTACGGCTATTCCCGCTGTAAGTCCCGGCGGCTGATATTTAAGCTCTACCGTATGCTCTCCCGAGGTAAGTCTTGCTCCGATAAACGCATTGCAAAGCTCTGTTATATTTTGTTCGTTTCCGTCTACATAAAGCTTCCAACCGCCTATTTCATACGGGATAGACGTCCACATTATGCCATCTTGCTTTGCGTTTATTGTACCCTTTATATAAGTGTCGGTATACTGGGACATTTGCAGAGTTTCGTCGTTCAACATAGCGTAACCCTTTTCAAAAAGTGCCTTATCAAATGTCGCAACGAATATTCTCAGTGTTCCCGACGCTCCTACGGACAAATCGGATGAAAATGTTATTTTATCTCCTGCCTTATAATCTCCGGCGGGCCATACATATCTTCTCGCGTCAATATCTACCGAGCGGGAAATGGTTTCGCTTGACACCTGTATTCTTGTTGCGCAGTCTCTGAAATTAACGTAAGCGTATACCATTCCGTCTGTGGGAACGGTATATTCAAATGTTGCTTTTTCGGATGTTCCCGGGGCGGTGTAAGTGAATTCGCCCTCTCTTCCTCCCTCCAAAGGCTCTATCGTACCGGAGGAAATGCTGTAAGAGTCAGATTTGAATTCGTTAAATATATTGCCCTCAAGACCTGTTGCCTTGGAGAACAGATCATTTTGCAGATCCAATGCATAGCCGTAGCGGTTTACATCTATATAAGATGTATCGCTGTTTACCATAAATCCGAGCGGCAGATAATAGTTGTTGTCGTAAACATCTACGCTCTCTGTAGGTGCGTTTTCTGATATTTCTTTTAACACGCTGTCAGATTCTATCGACGTAACATAAGTAAGTGTAGAATCGTTGCCGGTGTATCCGTCTCTTGAAATAAGATGCTTTATATTAAAGAAAGAATTTGCCAAAGGCGAGCTTTGCATATAGTGCCAGCTGCTTCTTTTTGAGGTTATACCAAACTTTGCCATAAAGTCTATCATTCTCTTATCGGAAGTGGAAGAGAATTGTGAAATTGAATGATAACCGTAATAAACGCCATCGTTTTTAGAGCTTATATCGGTCATTTCGTTTCTGTAAAAGGCTTTGTCGGTATCGCTTTCGCCGATATAACTCAGCGCCGCCTGAACAGCGTTAAGCTTATTCGGGTAATCCATATTTGATGTTCCCACTGTTTTAACGCCTGTAAAACAGCTCATTATCATTTCAACTATTACTATTATGCTTATCGCCGCCACAAAAACGGTATGCGGAACAAGTTTGCTTTTTCTTAATGCGAGCAAAAGAATATAAATAACTATTGCGGCAAGGCTTACCAATACCGCGTTGATCGTAAGCGTCGCGTATTCGTCTTTGTTTGAAGAAGCTATAAGACCGATGATGAGCATAATTACAGCAACAACGCCCGATACAGCCAGATCTCCGTTGGATAAGGAATCCGATACCGTAAATCCGCGGTAAGCCGTAATTATCATAAAGAAGCAGAAAATAAACGCAAATCTGTACGGGATCTGGTTCGGAAAATGCATTCCGTGCCAGAGATAATTCATACCGTTAAGGTAAAGGCTCAGGAACATAAACACGATAAATACTATGTCTACGACTTTTTCCTTTGAGCTTATACGTGAATTTCCCAAATATATTCCGAACAGTGCAATGCATATCATACCGCTGTAAATGTTGGGCAGACCCTGCATTGTTACCGGGTTTTGGAAACCGAACATACTGCCCAGAATATTTATCATTTCTTTTCCGCTGTATGCTTCAAAAAATTGACTGAACGTTATCGTATCGTTGCTTGCAACGGTATTTCCCAGCTGCAAATAAGACGGCAGCACTATAACGGCGCTTATCCCTATCGCAATAACGCTGTATAAAGCAATAGAACCCAATGATAAAAGAAAATCTTTCTTCTTTTCTTTATAGTTCGGATATTTTATCCAAAGCATAAAGAACCACAAAGCTGTAAATACACAAAGCATAAAGCCGATGTAATAATTGGCTGTCATAGCAATAGCAAGAGAAATTATATAAAGCTTGTACTTTTTGTTGAATACAAGATTATATACACCCAAGGCTACCAAAGGCAACAAAGCTACACCGTCGAGCCAGATGATATTCCAATAATATCCCATCGTAAAGCTGCAAAAAGCGTAACAGCAGCCAAACGCTACAAGAGAAATATCGTTGCGCTTAAATACATTCTTAATGAATATTCCCGTAAACAAAGAGGCGCACGAAAGCTTTGTCATAATTATTACAGCCAAAGCCGTGGTCATAAACTTTTCGGGGATAAATACGGTCAAAAAGTTAAGCGGGCTTGCAATGTAGTATCCTATCATTGCCATAAAATTGGAGCCCATTCCCGTGTTCCAGGAATACAAAAGCGAGCCTCCGTTTTGAAGCTTATTTTGAAGCTCCTGTATAAACGGAAAATACTGAGCCTTGCAGTCCGAATATAAAACAGTCTGATCTCCGAAAGGATAAACACCTTTGGAAATAAAGCATATTGTCATTATTATAAAGGGAACAAAAAAACACAATATTAAAAACAAAGGATTTTTGCTTACACTTTGAGCAATTCCTTCTATTCTGTTTTTCGGAGCATAAATAGTTGTAATACCTGTTGTTGATGATCTTTTCGACTTATTTTGCACCTGATTTATATTTTTTTCTTCCGAAGTATTTACAGAGCTGTAGCTTCTGCGTTTTTTTGATGACAAAAATATCACGCCTTTCCTGCATTCTATCAATGCGCATACTTATGATTATAGATTTTTTTAATTATAGCATACCGTTTTCAATAAAACAATAACTATTTAATAAATTTGGCTTTTTTTCAGCGCTTTTGTTATTTGCTTGTAAAAAACCGGCGGGGAAGTTTATTACATAAACCCCTTGCCGGTTAATTTTATAAACCTTTCAAATTTTCACAAAACAAATCCCACGGCTCAGTTAAAAAATCGGGTAATTTTTTAAAACACAGCATTTCATTTTCTCTATCAGAGGGAAATGAAAGGCTGTAAGACCATAAAGCCATACCGCAGTTAATCCCGCTGCCGTAGCGTCTGTCGCCTAAAACAGGAATATTTCTTGAAGAAAACTGTACCCTTATTTGGTGTGTTCTTCCTGTTTTAAGTTTTATTTTCACCAAAGAAAACAGCTGTCCGTCTTTTTCTGCGGTTGCCAATAATTTATAATAAAGTTCGGCTCTTTTAACGCCTTTTCTTTCTCTTTTTACTACATAAGATTTTCCCCTGTTTTTATCTCTGAAAAGCAGATCGGAAAATATAGCTTCGTCTTTTTCGGGCTTTGAGTGTATTATCGCCAAATACTCTTTTTTCATCTTGTTTTGAGATATCATTTCGGAAAAATGAGCCGCAGAACGTTTATTTCTGCAATAAAGCATAACGCCTGATGTTTCTTTATCGAGCCTGTGGACGGTAAAAAGCTCATTTAAGTTTTCCTGCTCTCTTAATAAATTCGGTAAACAATTATTGCTTTCGTTATCTTCGCTTATTATGCCGCTTGGCTTTATGCATACTATTATGTTTTCATTTTTAAACAATATTGTTATCATATTTTTCTCCGAAAAATTTTTTCTAAATTATAACACAGTGGTTTTTTTATATCAATCATTATAAATCATCTTATTTTTTGCTTAAATAATCATTTTTTCATAATTTTTTTCAAACGTGTAAGGTACCGTATATAGTATAAAAATCGAAATTTAGCACTTTATTTTTAAAAACTAAATATATAGTTGTTGAAATTTTTATTCTTTTATGATAAAATTAATTTTAGATATCTTTGTAAGTAGAATATTGAATAAGGAGGTATTATTTATATGGATTCTTTTGCCGAAACATGGCCGTTGATATGTGATTACTGTAAAAGCAAATTAGTTGAAGTAGCTTATGAAACGTGGATAAAGCGTGTTGCGCCATACAAAATAGATGTATTTGACAAAACGGCTTATTTTATAGCGCCAAACCAATTTCACCGAGATATTTTAGAGAGATCTTATTCCGAAGTTTTAACCGAAGCTGTAAGAAATTTATTCGGAGAAGGCTTTAAAATCCATTTTTACATACCCGATGAAATAGAAAAGGAAACAAAGAACGTACCCGAAAACACTACCTCTGACTATAAACAAAATATATATGAAGAGTTTACTTTTGAAAATTATATAGTCGGACCCTCTAATAAATTTGCCCACGCGGCGTCTATGGCAGTAGCTCAAAACCCCGCGGGCGCGTATAATCCGCTGTTTATTTACGGCAGCTCAGGCTTAGGAAAAACACATCTTATGTACGCCATAGGAAACGAGATAAAAAAGAACAATCCAAATATGCGTGTTACATATGTAAAAGGCGAAGTGTTTGCAAACGAGCTTATTGAGTCTTTGTGGAAAAACAAAATGCCCGAATTCAGACAAAGATACAGAGAAAGCGATGTTTTGCTTGTTGACGATGTTCATTTTATCGCAGGTAAAGATTCTACACAAGAAGAATTTTTCCACACATTTAACACTCTTTATGAATCGGACAAGCAGATCGTGCTTACATCTGACAGACCCCCGAGAGAGATAAAAACTCTTGAAGAAAGAATAAGAAACAGGTTTGAAAGCGGACTTTTGGCAGATGTTCAGGCGCCTAACATAGAGACCAGAATAGCAATAATCAAAAATAAAGCCCAGTCTATCGGGCTTGAGATATCCGACGATATGTGCGAATATATTGCAAACAAGCTTAAAACAAACATAAGACAGCTTGAAGGCGCCGTTAAAAAAATAGGAGCAAAGTGTGTTTTATCGGGTGAGAGAATGTCTATAAACCTTGCAAACGAAGCGATAAGAGACGTAATAACAGACCCCGATATGCCAAAGCCGCAAACTGTTGAAAGAATAATAGACGAGGTTGTAAGAAACTACGGTTTTACAGCCGAAGATATTCGCTCAATAAACAACAAAAAAGCAGACCTTTCCCATGCAAGGCAAATAGCAATTTATCTTGTAAGAGAAATAACACATCTTTCCGTATCTAAAATAGGAGAAGAATTCGGCGGAAGAAATTATTCTACGATCATATACAGTATAAAACAAATAGAAAAAGAAATGAACACAAATTCCAACCTAAAGGTAATGATCGAAGAAATGATAAAAAATATAAAAGGCTCTTAAAAGTATTAACATATCTTTCAATAATGTTTAACAATATTTAACATATTTCAACATTGACTGATTATACAATGTTGATATCTTTAAACTTTCAACAAAAAATCAATAACCTTAAATTTTTCCTTTTTTTGATATATACAAAACTTTTTCGGGTTATCAATATTTTTAACATACCCTACTACTACTACTAAAATATATATTATTTTATTATTTACACTTTTTAAAATTTTTATTCACCGAAAGGAATAATCGGATCATGAAATTTACTTGTGACAGAAAATTATTTTTTGAAAAGCTTAACAATATTCAAAGAACGGTATCGTCAAAATCCGTTCTTCCGGTTTTAGAAGGTATCCTTCTCAAGGCATATAACGGAAAATTATCACTGTGTTCTTATGATCTTGAGATAGGAACAACATCCGATATGGAAGCGAATATAATATCCGAAGGTGAAGTTGTTTTAAAAGCAAAACTTTTAGTAGATGTTATAAATAAGCTCCCGAACGACAATGTTTATGTATCAACAGACGATAAGCTTGTGACCGAGATAAAGTGCGGAAGCGTTAAATATCAGCTTACGGGTATTTCTTCGGTAGAATTTCCCGATCTGCCAACTTATCAGGAGAAGAATAAGATCGTTATGAAGGCATCTCTGCTTCAGGATATGATCAAAAAGATACGTTACGCAATATCCGATAACATTCAAAAGCCTGTTTACACGGGAGCTTTGTTTGATATAAGCGAAAAAACACTTAGCCTTGTTGCGGTAGACGGTTTCAGAATGGCAATAAGAAAAGAGTATGTAAATATCAACGAGGATATGAAATTTATCGTTCCCGGAAAAACATTGTCCGAGGTCCTTAAATTCAGTGTAAATGAAGACGATAACATAGAGATAATTGTGGGACAAAGACATGTAACATTCTCAATAAACGGATATTATCTTGTTTCAAGATTACTTGACGGCGTATTTATAGATTACAATTCTTCAATTCCCGACACAGCCTCAACATCTTTTGTTGTAAATAAAAATACGTTTACAGAGTGCATTGAGCGTATGGCTTTGCTTAATTTTGATAAGCTTGTAAGCCCCGTTACATGTGTTATAAATAACGACGGTATAAATTTTTCGTCTATAACGTCTGTTGGCAGCGCAGACGAATCACTTGATATTATGGTAAGCGGCGAGCCGTTAACAATAGGTTTTAACAACAGATATTTGCTTGACGCCTTGAGAAACTGCGATACCGATAAAATAAAAATGGACTTTAACGGAGCAAGAAAGCCGCTTAAAATTATGCCGCTTGACGGAGATTCATTCCTGTTTATAGTTCTTCCGATGAGACTGTCATAAAAGGATATAAAATTATGAGCGAAATTATAATAAAGATAACAGACGATTTTATAAGACTTGACACGCTTTTAAAGCTTGCGGGAATAACCGAAACAGGCGGTCAGGCTAAGTTTATAATTCAAAACGGAGAAGTAAAGTTAAACGGCGAAGTTTGCACAATGAGAGGAAAAAAGGTATATCCGGGAGATTTTGCCGAATATCGATCACAGATAGTAAAAGCCGAATAATAGGAGTTATATATAATTATGAACATCACCAGGCTTCAGTTTGAAGGTTACAGAAACTTAAAAGATAATTTTATATTGCCTGATGATGGTATAAACATTATTTACGGCGACAATGCCCAAGGAAAAACAAATTTGCTTGAGGCTTTGTGGCTTTTTTGCGGAAGCAGATCTTTCAGAGGAGCAAAGGATAATGAATTGATAGGCTTTGAGCGGGATTATATGAAGCTTTCGCTTAATTTTAAATCCGCACAAAGAGAACAAACCGCAGAAATTACGATCTGTGAAGGCAAAAAGCTTGTAACACTAAACGGTATAGAAAAAAGCAGCGCGTCTCAGCTTTCGGGAAGTATATGCTCGGTTATTTTTTCACCGGATCATTTGGCTCTTGTAAAAAACGGACCTGCAGAAAGGCGAAAATTTATAGATAACGCAATATCTCAAATTAAACCGCGGTATTCGGATACGCTTAATAAGTATAACCAGACTCTTAACCAAAGAAACGCCTTACTTAAAGAAATACCTTATAAAAAGGAATTATACGACACGCTTTATATTTGGGACGAGCATCTTGCAAAGCTTGGCGGAGCCATAACCGAACAAAGACTTAAATATTTTAATCTTATATGCGAAAAAGCCGATAAATATCATAACGGACTTTCATCGGACAACGATAAGCTTGAAATGAAATATGCGTTTTCTTATGACTGCGAAGATAATTTATCAAGCGAAGAAATATCGAGAGCGTTTTTGTCTGCGCTTAAGAAAAACAGAGAAGAAGATTTGCAGAATAAGTCTACGTCCTGCGGTATACACAGAGATGATCTTGATATATTCATAAACGGCTCGCGTGCGAGGGCTTATGCTTCTCAGGGACAGCAAAGGAGCGTTGTGCTTTCTTTAAAGCTTGCCGAAGCGGAGATAATCAAAGATTATGTTGGAGAAGAACCGATAATATTACTTGATGATGTTTTAAGCGAGCTTGATTTAAACAGGCAAAAATATATTATGAACAATATTCACGGCAGACAGGTCTTTATTACCTGCTGTGATGTTTCAAGTGTGGGAAAGCTTGCAAAGGGCAAGGTTTTTAATGTTAAAAACGGTGTAGTAAAAAAACAAATTAAGCAGTGATATTATGTATTTGAACATTGGCGGAGATACGATCATAAATTCGGAAAACATTGTTGGAATCTTTGATCTTGATAATTGCACGGTAACAAAAAAGGGCAGAGATTTTATAAACATCAACATAAAAAATATTATAACGGTAAGTTTAGACGAGCTTCCTAAATCATTTATAATTTACAATGACCAAAAAGGCGTAAGCTTATATATTTGTCAGTATCAAAGCTCTGTTCTTTTAAAAAGAATAAAGCAAAATTTAATATAAATTTGATCATTCGGAGATGTTAAGCTTGAGTAAAAAAAAATACGGTAAAAAATGTCCTTATTGCGGAAAAAAAATATCTTTTCTGTATGCCGCAACACACATGCACGACGGAGAATACAGCTGTGATCATTGCAAAAGATATTCAAATATCAAATATAACCCCGTAATATATCTTTTGATCGTTTTAGCGGCTGTGTGCGGAATTTATTTCGGAACGGTGGCATTTAAAGAGAGTATAAAGGGAATAGTGTTGTCAATAATCCCTTTTTTGGCGGTATATGTGACATTTCCGCTGTTTTTCAAGCTTGTTCCCATAAAAATAAAGAAAACTTCGGAAAACAATAGTGCATCTGAGGAAACTAAAAAAGAAAACGTTAAAAAATATGTTCCCAAAAGCAGCGTCCCCGATTATGAGACTAACGACGCTGAAGGCAGTACAAAATATATACCCACGATTAAATAATATTACAATCCGTTATTTTGGAGGAAAATAAATTGGAAAATAAAATTAATGATAACATAGAAATAACTAAAACAGAACAAAAATACGACGCCGATGAAATACAGGTGCTTGAAGGTCTTGAGGCTGTAAGAAAAAGACCCGGAATGTACATAGGTTCTACGGGACCGAGAGGACTTCACCATCTTGTATATGAAATTGTTGATAACTCGATTGATGAAGCGCTGGCAGGATATTGCGACAAGATAGACGTTGCAATACTTCCCGGTGACATAATAAAAGTTACCGATAACGGAAGAGGAATACCGGTAGGCGTACAGTCTAAAATGGGTATACCTGCAGTAACTGTTGTGTTCACTGTTCTGCACGCAGGCGGTAAATTCGGCGGCAGCGGATATAAGGTATCGGGCGGCTTGCACGGTGTGGGCGCATCTGTTGTAAACGCGCTTTCAACATGGCTTGAGGTTACTGTTTGTGACGGAAAAGATGTATATAAACAACGTTTTGAGCGTGGAAACACAATAACCGATCTCGAACTTATCGGTCACGGAACAGTAAGCGGAACAGAAGTAATATTTAAGCCCGATCCTGAAATATTTAAAGAAACTACCGTGTTTGATTACAGTGTTCTTGCAACAAGGCTTAGAGAACAGGCTTTTTTGAACGCGGGTATTCACATAGAACTGCGCGACGAGAGAGACCCCGAAAATATTATCAAAAAGGATTTCCTGTATGAAGGCGGTATTTCATCATTTGTTGAATATCTGCATAAGAAAAAATCGCTTGATGTAATACATCCCGATATCCTCTATTTCCAGACAACAAATGAGGATAACACTACTTCCGTAGAAGTAGCAATGCAGTATAACGACAGCTATAACGAGCTTTTGTTATCATTTGCCAACAACATACACACAACCGACGGCGGTACGCACGAAGAGGGCTTTAAGCGCGCTCTTACACGTGTAATGAACGACTACGCCAGAAAATTCAATATCCTGAAAGAAAGCGATAAAAGCTTGAGCGGAGAAGATGTAAGAGAAGGTCTTACCGCAATAATAAGCGTAAAGCTGAGAGAAGCCCAGTTTGAGGGTCAGACAAAAGCAAAGCTCGGCAACACAGAAATAAGAACAATGGTAGACAGACTACTTCAGGAAAAACTGTCTGTTTATCTTGAAGAGAACCCCGCCACGGCAAAGGCTATCTTTGAAAAAGCGCTTGCTTCTGCAAGAGCGAGAGAAGCCGCAAGAAAAGCGAGAGACCTTGTAAGAAGAAAATCAGCTCTCGAGTCGGCTTCACTTCCCGGTAAGCTTGCGGACTGCCAAAGCAGAAACAGTGAAGAAACAGAAATATATATCGTAGAGGGAGATTCCGCAGGCGGCTCCGCAAAGCAAGGCAGAGACAGACGCTATCAGGCTATTTTGCCGCTGTGGGGCAAAATGCTGAATGTTGAAAAAGCCCGTCTTGATAAAGTATACGGCAACGACAAGCTTATGCCGGTAATAACGGCTCTCGGCACGGGAATAGGCGACGAGTTTGATATAAGCAAATTAAGATACGGCAAAATAATAATAATGGCTGATGCCGACGTTGACGGTCAGCACATAAGAACGCTTTTGCTTACATTCTTCTTCAGATTTATGCGTCCGCTTATAGAAGAAGGACACATATATATCGCTCAACCGCCGCTTTACAGGATAACAAAGGGAAAAGCACATCAATACGCTTTCTCCGATGAAGAAAGAGACGCTATCATCAACGGTATTCAGGGCAAATATGAAATACAGCGTTACAAAGGTCTTGGTGAAATGGACTTTGACCAATTGTGGGAGACAACTATGGACCCTGCCACAAGAACTATGCTGAGAGTTGAGCTTGAGGACGCGGTTGCCGCAGACGAAACGTTTACCATACTTATGGGCGACAAGGTTGAGCCCAGGCGTGAGTTTATCGAGAAAAACGCCAAATACGTAAGAAACTTGGATGTATAATAATTGAGGTGAATAAATAAAAATGGAAATTATAAAGCCCCAGGGCGAAAAAATAATAGGTGTAGAAATAAAAGACGAAATGGAAAAGTCTTTCCTTGATTATTCTATGTCCGTAATAGTGGCAAGAGCATTGCCGGATGTTCGTGACGGTTTAAAACCCGTTCACAGGAGAATTATCTATAATTATTACGAGAATAATCTAACACCCGACAAGCCTTACAAAAAATGCGCCGCAACTGTCGGCGACGTTTTGGGTAGATATCACCCTCACGGAGACGCATCTGTTTATGACGCGCTTGTAAGACTTGCACAGGACTTTTCTATGAGATATATGCTTGTAGACGGACACGGAAACTTTGGTTCGGTAGACGGAGATCCGCCTGCCGCTTACCGTTATACCGAGTCTAAAATGAGCAAGTTCGCAATGCAGATGCTTGCGGATATAGAAAAAGAAACTGTTGATTTTGTACCTAATTATGACGACACCACAAAAGAACCTGTTGTTTTGCCGTCAAGATTCCCGAATCTTCTTGTTAACGGTTCAACGGGTATCGCAGTCGGTATGGCGACAAACATTCCGCCGCACAATATGGGCGAGACGATAGACGCAATATGCTGCCTTATAGACAACCCCGAGGCTACCCTTGAGGAGCTTATGGAGCATATAAAAGGACCCGATTTTCCGACAGCGGGAATCATTATGGGCAAGGCAGGCATAAGAGCCGCATACGCAACCGGCAGAGGAAAAATTACGGTGCGCTCCCGTGCGGAAATAGTTGAAGGCAAAAACGGAAAATTTAAGATAATCGTAACAGAATTGCCTTATCAGGTAAATAAAGCAAGACTTGTAGAGTCTATAGCAGACCTTGTAAAAGACAAGCGTATAGACGGCATAACCAACATTGAGGACCACTCAAGCAAAGAGGGTATGCACATAGAGATAGATCTCAGAAAAGACGCGTCTCCTCAGATAGTTCTCAACAAGCTTTACACAATGAGCCAGCTTCAAATATCTTACGGTATAATTATGCTTGCCATTGTAGATGGCGAGCCGAAGATACTTTCTCTCAAGGATATGCTTACAAATTACATAGACTTCCAGGTTGATGTAATAAAACGCAGAACAGCATTTGATCTGAGAAAAGCCGAAGAGAGAAATCACATATTAGAGGGCTTAAAGATAGCGATAGATTATATTGATGAGGTTATCGCAATAATAAGAAGCTCAAAAGACCTTACAGAGGCAAAAACAAGACTTTGCGACCGCTTTGAGCTTGACGATATTCAGGCGCAGGCAATCGTGCAGATGCGTTTGGGACAGCTTACAAACTTAGAGCGCAACAAAATAGAGAACGAAATAGCAGAACTGCTTGAAAAGATCAAAGAGTATAAAGAGATACTCGCAAGCCATCAGCTTCAGCTCGGCATAGTAAAAGATGAAATAATCGCCATCAGAAACAAATTCGGCGACGCAAGAAGGACCGAGATATGCAGCGTAAGCGGCGAGGTTGACATTGAGGAGCTTATCCCGAGAGAAGACTGCGTGCTTACAATGACCGAGTTCGGATATATCAAGCGTTTGCCTGTTGATACATACCGTCTGCAGCGCCGCGGCGGCAAGGGCATAAGCGGTATGACAAGGCGTGAAGAGGACATACCTAAGGATATGTTCATCATAAACAGCCACGATTATGTTCTGTTCTTTACCGACAAGGGCAGAGTATACCGCCTAAAATGCTACGAAGTGCCTGAAGCAAGCAGAACGGCAAAGGGTATGAACATAGCAAACCTGTTGCCTATTGCAACTGACGAAAAGGTATCTTCAATGATAAAGGTACACGAGTTTGAC
>JAEEHZ010000252.1 GCA_016281115.1 Clostridiaceae bacterium
TCGCAAAGCAGGCGCTCGGTCATAAGCTGTTGGCGCGCTTCTCTTAATGTATGCTTTTTATAATCTTCGTAAAATCCCGATAAATCCTCTTCGCTTAAGTCAAGCCCCTTAACTGCATAATATGCCATAGCCGAAACATTATGATTTTCGCAAAAATTATATATTTGTACCCAGGTAAGGTCTGCGGGCTTTTTGGGGGCATTTGTTGAATTTAATACGGATCTTAAAAGCGCAACGGTGTAATTTCCTGTAAGTTGCCTTGTTTTGTCCATTTATTCCATCTTCTTTGCCTAAAAATAAAGGGCATTGACCGTATCTTAATATGATCAATGCCCTATCAAATTTACTTTAGTATTACGGCTTGTAAATATGAGACCAGCCTAAATCGTCACTGTCTACGTCGGAACCGGTATCTGTATCCGATGTTGTGTCGCTGTCGGTGGGTTTGTCTGTATCGGTAGGCGTATCCGAGTCGGGATCTTCGATTATTATTATGATGTCATCGTCGTCACTTTCGCTGTCAGTCGTTTTATTGTCGCTGTCGGTTGTCTTATTGTCTGAATCGCTGTCGGAAATAACGGTGCTTTCGCTGTCTGTGTCAACCTTGCGATTCTCAACAGGGAATAAGTCGATAAGTTTCGCTATGTATTTTTGCATGCATACAACGTCTATCATATTAACCAAATCATAAGGCTCGTCAACATCCGCTGCTTTTAACTGCTTGTCAGTTAACTCTTTGAGTTTGGCTATATAACGCTGTGTTTCAACAACATCCTGCATAGCGCATTTGCCGTCGCCGTCTACATCGCCGATAGCGTTTTTGTATTCCTCCTCCGCCAATGCCGCAGAGCAAACCGAAAATACCATAACAACCGCCAAAATAATTGATATAAACTTATTTTTCAATTTAATAACTCCCTTTCCTGTTTATAATTTTAATCAATCATACACTATTGTTACTATATCACAAGTTAACTGCTTAGTCAAGAAAAAAGCGTTACATAATTTAAAAAAGTAAAACCGCGTATTTAGAATGATACACAACTATTATCGGATTTTGTTATAAAGCGAAAAATTGCCCTGCCGGTCCAAGATTAACCGTCAGGGCTTTAGTAATTTTATTAAATGATTGGGGTTTTATGTGCTATCTCGGCTGAATTTTGTTTTTATCAAAAGACGAGTTAAAGGCATAGAAATTCTTGCTGTCGAGCTTGTCGGTAAGCAATCTTAAGCCCTCTCCGAAGCGCTGGTAGTGAACTATTTCTCTTTCTCTCAAAAATCTTATAGGGTCTTTTACATCGGGATCATCGGCATATCGTAAAATATTGTCGTAGGTCGAACGCGCTTTTTGTTCGGCTGCGAGATCTTCGTGAAGGTCTGTTATTGCGTCGCCTTTGACCTGCATGGAAGCGGCAGTATAAGGCATACCGCCTGCAGCCTGGGGATATATGCCTGCTGTATGGTCAACAAAATAAGCGTCCATTCCGGCTGCTTTTATTTGTTCGGGGGTAAGCCCTTTTGTAAGCTGATAAACAATAGTTCCGATCATTTCTAAGTGCCCGAGTTCTTCGGTCCCGACATCTGTCAAAATCGCCTTGAGCTCGGGATAAGGCATTGTGTAACGCTGGCTCAAATATCTCAGCGACGCGCCGAGTTCGCCGTCGGGTCCGCCGTATTGAGATATGATTATTTTGGCGAGCGCGGCGTTGGGCGTTTTTATTTTTACGGGATACTGTAGTTTCTTTTCGTATACAAACATTATTCTTCTCCTCCGTCCCACGGCCATGGGCTGTTGATCCAGGAATATGGATTGGTTATCATACTTACAGAGCTTAAGGGACCGTATTTTTCCTCAAACTCGTCTCTCAGTGCGCGTGCGTTTTGCTCACAGCTTTTAAGCTTTTCTATTGCCTGTGTATCTGTGGGATGCGTGTCAAGATATAAATTTAATTCTACAAGCACAAAGTCGTATGAGCATAGCTTTTTGAGCATTATTTCTCTCTCACTCATTATTTGGCACCTCCCAAAAACGGCTTGTCAAGCTCCTCAAAGAGGGTGCCTGCTTCGCTTGCCTGCTGGGGGCTGTATGTTTTTCCCATATTTATCTGGTAGGGTACATAAGCCATTGCTACGGTTATTTTTTCGGGAAGAGGGGATATACCGTATTCTCTCATTATTTTATCGGTGATGTTCATTGTTACTTTACCTCCATCGTTTTTGCAAAACTCGGTTTGCATACTTCATTTTATGCCGAAAGGCTTTTTGTGCTACTTTTATATGATTTGCACTTGCTTTATCGCTTTGCGGCGTGCAGGGCGGCATAAACAACAAAAATGAAGCGTAAAACGCGGCAAAATATTGTAAAAATACGGGTTGATAATAGAATAGTTTTGTGGTAATATATTACTGCTTATAATTATGCGCCCGTGCGCAATATATTAAATTTTAAGAGGTGCTTAAATATGTACAAAACATCTGTGGAAGATATGCTTACAGGAAAGCGCAGCAGATATGCACTTGTTATCGCTGTAGCACGCAGAGCAAGAGCCATAGCCCAAGGCTATATCGACAACAAGGAAATCATGGACGAAAAGCCTGTTTTAATGGCGCTTGATGAGTTCAAGGACGGAAAATTTGATATTTACGAGCCGGAAATAAATGAATGATAATTCGCGTGTGCTTGTAGCACGTACAGCGGTAGAAAATGTTCCTTATGAAAATGAGCGGATTTTTGAGTATACGATACCCGATTCGTTGAAAGATGATGTTTGCGTCGGAATGAGGGCTGCCGTCCCGTTTGGCAACGGCAAAAAGAGCCGCACGGCATTTATTGTTGAACTGTACGGTGCGGATTCTGTGCCTGAAGGCTACAAACAGATAAATTCTTTGATCGACAAATATCCCGTTGTATCCGAAGAATTGATCAATTGCGCACGTTTTATATCCGAACGGTGCTTTTGCACGCTTTATGAAAGCATAAAAGCTATGCTTCCTGCGGGAATAAACTACAAAATAAGTATGCGCTACAGCCTTATCGACTATTGCCCCGAAGGTTATATTTCACAAACCGAAAGGGATATTCTCACTGTGCTTAAAAACAACGAAGAACCGCTTACGAAAGAGTACATCGGGGAAGCGTTTGACAAAAGCATAGATCCCGAAATATCGCATCTTGAGAGTATAAAGGCTATTGCAAGAATTGATGATGTATCACGCAGAATAAAAGACGCGTCTATAAAATCAATAAGGCTTAAAGACATCGAGCTTTCCGATATTCACCTAACCTCAAAGCAAAGTCAGGTTTATGACCTTTTGACTATGCAGGAGAGCGCTTCGGTAAAAGAAATATGCTACTTTTTGGGAATAACCCCTTCTGTTACGGACGGCCTTGTGAAAAAGGGAATAGCGGAGTATTTTGAAGAGGAAACATTTCGCATACCGCAAATTGAGTGTGCAGGGGACAAGCCGGCAGAGGAACTAAAACTTAATCACGAGCAGATGAAAGCTTATGATAATTTGTCAAAGCTTTTATGTGACGGTAAGCCTCATGCTTCGTTGCTTTACGGCGTAACAGGCAGCGGAAAAACATCTGTTTTTACCTGCCTTATTGACAAAGCCTTAAGTGAGAACAAAGGTACAATAGTAATGGTGCCTGAAATATCGCTTACGCCCCAGATGATATCAAAATTCAAAAAGCGTTACGGCGATGAAATTGCCGTTTTTCACAGCGGCCTTTCTATGGGTGAGCGGTTGGATGAGTGGAAAAGGGTAAAGCTCAAAAAAGCTCATATAGTAATAGGTACGCGCTCAGCGGTTTTTGCTCCGCTTGAAAACTTAGGCTTGATAATAATAGACGAGGAACAGGAGCATACATATAAATCCGAACGTTCACCGAGGTATCACGCACGTGATGTTGCAAAATTCAGGTGCGTGCAAAACAATGCTCTTTTGGTTTTATCTTCGGCTACTCCTTCTGTAGAGACAATGTACTACGCAAAGAAAGGCATCTATTCATTAAACGAATTGCCCAAAAGATATGGAAATGCCGTTTTGCCCGATGTTATAACAGCAGATATGAATGAAGAAGCGGCAAACGGAAACAGAACACCTTTTTCGTCCGTGCTTTTGCAAACGATAGAAGATAATTTAAACGCCGGACGGCAATCAATTATACTTTTGAACAGAAGAGGTTATAATACATATGTTTCTTGCAAAAAATGCGGAAAAATAGTAGATTGCCCAAATTGCAGCGTTTCTATGACATATCACCACGCAAATAACCGTATGATGTGCCATTATTGCGGATATTCAATGCCCTTTACGGGTGTGTGCCCCAATTGCTCTGCGGAAAACTCATTAAGGCTCAGCGGAACAGGCACGCAAAAGGCGGAAATAGATCTTTCCGATATTTTTCCGTCTGCACGCATTTTGAGGCTCGATGCGGATTCTACTTTAAAAAAAAGGCTCTCACGCAAAGCTACTGTCTGCCTTCGCAAGGGGAGAATACGATATACTTTTAGGTACTCAAATGGTGGCAAAAGGGCTTGATTTTCCCAATGTTACGCTTGTGGGCGTGCTTTCTGCCGACAATGTGATGTACGGTAACGATTTCA
>JAEEHZ010000253.1 GCA_016281115.1 Clostridiaceae bacterium
ACGAAAACGATTCTGTTTATCAAAAGGCTATGCTCTATGAGCTTATGAACACCGTAAACACCCTTGATGAACGTGAAAACGATTTAAAGGCTTTTAAAAAATATGTTGAGAAACAACGTGAAGATTCAGACAGTGCCTTAAGCAAAGCACTGTCGGGTGTGCAATACGGCTATAATCTCGATTTGCTTGTGTATACACAAAATGTTGACAGCGACATTATCAGATGTGACGCAGAGACGCTCTTTACACAGGCAATGAAAGATTATGCGGACATGGATATGTCTTCTATGCTTGCCTTAAGACAGCAAACTACATTAGGCAGTATGGATAATATGTTTACATCATCTTCAAAGGTTTGGCAGGAGCTTATACCGGGGGACAACGGTGATGTGATGAATGATGTGGTAGAATCAAAATATAAGCTTTTATACGGTGATTGGCCGAGTAAATATAACGAGGTAGTTTTATTCGTTGATAAGAATAACGAGCTTAATGATTTGACGCTTTATACTTTGGGCTTAAAATCTGCAGATGAGATCGACAAGCTATTTAAAGCTTCATTAAATCACGAAGAAGTAGACTACGAAGTTCAAAAATGGAGCTATAAAGATATTTGCGATATGGATTTCAGAGTTATTCTTAACTCAGACTGCTTCTCATATGATGATGAAAAAGATATTTACGTTGATCTTAGAGACACATCAGCCGGGTTGAAGTATTTATATGACAATGCGATAAACCTTCGTGTTACGGGAATAGCCAAGGTGGATGAAGATTCTGTTTCATCAGATGAAAACGGTCATATCGGCTATACATATAAGCTCACGGAGTATGTAATAAACAATGCCTTAAAATGCTCCGCCATCAAAGCTCAGCAAAAGGACAGCGACATAGACATATTTACGGGTTTGAGATTCAAAGACGCCGATACAGAGCTTGATAACAAAGCAAAAGCGCAGAAATTTAAGGATTATGTTTCACAGCTCAGTACTGAAGAAAAAGCAGATCTGTATATAAAAATATCGGGAATCCCGAAAGATGAGGATGTTCAGGCTTTTGTAGATCAAACTTTGGGAAATGCGTCCAGAGAAGAACTGGAAAATAGTATATATCAGTCGATTTCGTCTCAAATGAATATGAACGACGAAGAGATAAAGTCATATATTTCCAAAATGACAGATGAAGAATTATACCAAATGCTGTCGCAGTATATATCTCAGCAATACACAGAGCAGTATTCGGCTCAGGTAACCGTTCAACTTTCAGCGCTTTCAAGCGATCAGCTCGCGGCTGCGTTTGAAAACGCAATGAAAGAGTATACCGTAGAGGACTGCGCTTACTACTACGACAACATTATTGAGTTTTCAGATTCAAGTTACAAAGACAATCTTATTAAACTTGGCTGTATAGATCTCAGTACCCCGTCTACTGTAAACCTGTACGCTTCAAGCTTTGCGGATAAGGAAGTGATCGAGGACGTAATAGCTGAGTATAACGAAAGCGCCGACGAACTGCAAAAAATAGAATATACGGATTACGTAGGCATAATAATGTCGTCTGTAACAACGATAATAGACGCCATAACATATGTTCTTATCGCATTTGTAGCAGTGTCGCTTATCGTTTCGTCCATTATGATAGGGGTAATAACCCTGATATCCGTTCAGGAGAGAACTAAAGAAATAGGCATACTAAGGGCGATAGGAGCTTCCAAACGCAATGTATCGGGTATGTTCAATGCCGAAACGGTGATAATAGGCTTTACCTCGGGAACTCTCGGCGTACTGATAACATACTTGCTGTGTATACCTATAAATGCCATACTACACAGCTTAACGGGAATTAATAATTTAAGCGCAGTTTTGCCTGCGCCTGTTGCCGCGGTGCTTATTGCCATAAGTATGCTGCTTACCCTTGCAGCGGGAATAATACCTTCCCGAAGCGCAGCCAAAAAAGACCCTGTTGTTGCTTTGAGGACTGAATAACAACAAAATAAATAAACAGAAAAATCCTGCCGGAATCATCGGCAGGATCTTCTTATGTTATTTGTTATTCAACTTTAAAAGCATATGTACTTCCGGCATTTATATCTGTTTGGTCTACGCCTGTGGTTGCGTATTCTCCGTCAACATAAAATGCCCAGTAAACGCCGTCTGTGTTAAAATCAGCAGTGATACCGTTTACGGTTTTTACATATAATCCGTATTCACTGTCTTCACCTTCGATAAGCCCCAGGTCGAGAAGAGCTTCGCCTACTGTTGTTTTGTCGGTATGAATCTCGAATTTTGTCTCTTTGCCGTCTTTGTCGGTCACATTGAACAGAAATTGAGTTTCGCCTTCTCCCAGTACCGTTAAGCCGGATTGATCATCCGCTGTGCTTGTTACTGCCTGAGATTGCGTTTCAACCTGTGCGGCAGATGAGCCGGCGCCGCCGGAATCTTTGCTGCCGCAAGCTGTTGCAGTTAGCGCCATAGCCGCAATAAGCGCTGTGCAAACGATCATTGACAGACGTTTTTTAAGTTGTGATAATGTCATTTGTTTGTCTCCTTATAATTTTAAATTTTCCTCGTTATATGCCGGCGCTCGCGGCTAACGATTTTTGCGGGTAAGGATATTTCGGCTCAGTGCAGAATTTGTCCGCCTTCTCAGATAATTATCCAATGGCTTTTCTTTGCTGCGCGGCACAGCAAATAGGACAAATCAAATAAACACATCACGGCGACGGGCTCGCACAGGAATTTCACCTGTTTCCCCTTACGGCAAAATCTATTTTAACTCTTGCGAGTCAAAACGCAAATGTAATATGAGCTTCACAAATTTATTCCAAATCTTTTAATTCTTCCAGTTCTTTTTTATCTATTCTTATTTGAGCGTCTTTAATTGTTTTTATTTCATTGACTTTGTATGAATGGGTTATGCCTTCGGGCGAGTGGTCTAAGTGGACTTTGATATTTCCGCTGATAAGATTGATTTCGGTAACGGTGCCTTTTCCTTCCGGCGTGCTTACTATAGCGCCTGCCTTAGGCGTCTTTTTAAGCAGATCCGTATATACCGGCTGCTCATATTGCAGGCAGCACATAAGCCTTCCGCATGCGCCCGATATTTTAACAGGGCTTAGAGACAATCCCTGCTCCTTTGCCATCTTTATAGATACAGGCTGAAAAGCGTTCAAAAATTCTTTGCAGCAAAAAGGTCTGCCGCATATTCCTATGCCTCCGAGCATTTTTGCCTCGTCTCTTACGCCTATCTGCCTGAGTTCTATTCTGGTGTGGAATACGGACGCGAGGTCCTTTACAAGGCTTCTGAAATCAAGTCTGCCGTCCGCGGTAAAGTAGAACAGTATTTTACTGTTGTCGAATGTATATTCCACTCCTACAAGGTTCATCGGCAGATTGTGAGCTGCGATTTTTTCTTCACATATCTTATAAGCTTTTTGCTCTTTTTCTTCGTTTTCTTTGAGTTTTGCTATATCCTCTTTTGTTGCAACGCGTATGAGCTTTTTTAAGGGATGAACGACCTCTTCGTCGTCTACCATTTTGTTTCCGCAAACAACTGTGCCGCACTCAATACCGCGTGCAGTTTCCACTATTACTTTTGTTTCGGGTTCAATTTTATTGCCGTCGGGGTCAAAAAAATAGACCTTGCCGACTTCTCTGAATTTTACTCCAATTATCTCGATCATAATATTTAAGGCAGTATTCTGCATTCCTTTCTCAATTATTGTCTGCTTTTATTCTTTCAAGTGTTGAACAAAGCCAAGTTGAGAATAAATTTATATTCGTATTTCTTTTCATTCCGTCTATGGCTTCGTCTATCGTTGATATCATTGTTATTAACTTTTTTTTGGAGAGGGCTTTTTTCAAATTTTTTAATGCTGCACCGTAAGATTGAGAAGTTTTATTCAGCAGAGCGCATACCAAAATTTGCTTTAGCTCACTTAAAATCAGCAAATAGTGATCTCTGTCTCCACCGCTGAAATATGTTGCGCACATTAAGTCGTAGCCTGTGTTTTTGCAGAGTGCCGATGCAATTTCAGCTGCTTTGTCAACAGCTTTTTGTTTTTCTTCGGAGCCTTTGTCGGGTGTTTCACTTATGCTCAGAGATATACATCTTGAGGTTATTGTCTCAAGTAAAGCGTGCGCAGATGTGCATTGCAGAATATACAATATATTTCCCGCAGGCTCTTCCAAACTCTTCAAAAAGGCATTTTGAGCCTGTGTGTTCAGAAGTTCGCAGTCCTCAAGAATATACACCTTGCAATCGGCTTCGTTTGGTTTGATATATGAATCTCCGCAGATCCTTCTTATATCGCTTACATTGATTCTTCCGTTCGTTCCGGTACCTTTTACCCACATTATATCAGGATGGTTTTGCGTAAAGGCTTTAACGCAATTACTGCACTCAAAACAGGGCTTGTCTTCACCCGTGCAGACGGCGTAAGCCGCTATAAATCCGGCTGCGCTGAGAGATTCCGTTTTATTTGCACCCTGAAGAATAATCGCGTGGGGAAGAGCGCCGCTTTTTAAAAAATCATCAACTTTTTTCTTTGATGAAAAATCAAATTGTTTCTGCAGGGCACACATAAAAGCACCTCTTTTCACTAATGGGTATTGTATCACAATTTCGGCTGATTATCAAGTATTAAACTCAGACTTACCGAAAAGCAGGGGATAGATATATAAAAACTCGCCGAGAATGCTTAAAGAGCTTATCATCTCTCAGCTTCCCGGCGCAACGGTCTTATTTGTTAAGTGATTCAATATGTTTTTTTATTGCGTTAAATGAGTCGTCGCTTATATCGTGTTCGATCTTGCAGGCGTCTTCAGCAGCTGTTTTTTTATCAACGCCCAACCGTATAAGCATATCTGTAAGCACATTGTGCCGCTCATAGATTTTTTCTGCAATATTTTTTCCTTCTTTTGTAAGGGTTATGGAACCGTTTTCATCAATCTTTATGAATTCACCCGATTTCAGCAGTCCCATTGCACGGCTTACCGAGGGCTTTGAATAACCCATATGTTCGCTTATGTCTATTGAACGAACACAGCCTTTTTGTTTTGACAGTATAAGTATGGTCTCAAGGTACATTTCGCCGGATTCCTGTAAATTCATAAATGCCCCTCCTTAGCCGTTAAAATTAGATAAATAACCAACTGAAGATCAACCTATGAATAAGCGATCAAACACTCTTAACATAATGTATGATATCATATCCGGAGTGTATTTTCAAGATGATTTTATATCTCGGGCAAAAAGGCAGGCATTAATTTAAGCTTGAATAAGTTTGCTTTGTGACGTTTATCTATCATTTCTTTGTGCGCAAGATCCTCAATTTCTCCCGTGCGTATATATTTGTCAAGCTCCGCGTAAGTAAAGCCCAAATTTTCTTCGTCAGTTTTGCCGCACAGCCCGTCTATCGGCACTTTGTCTATTAATGCATCGGGCAAGCCGAGTGATCTTCCTATTTCTTTGACCTCTGCAACCGTCAGATTTGCGCAGGGGCTGAAATCGCCTGCCGCGTCACCGTATCTTGTGGAATAGCCAACATAATCCTCGGAAAGATTACAGGTATTGGCAACTCTGCCGTTATGACTTTGAGATACGGCGTAAAGCGTTGCCATACGAACGCGCGGGGGAATATTTACTGAGCTTTGCTCCGATATTTCAAACGGAAGATTCTTCTTTATGCCGTCTACGGCATCTTTTATATTAATTATATAGTGCTTTATGTCAAGATGATTAACGAGCAGATGAGCCATATCTATGTCGCGCTGTTCTCCGCAGGGCATAAGCACGCCTATCACACGGTCTTTGCCCAAAGCCTCAACACACAGTGCGGCAACAACAGAGCTGTCTTTACCGCCCGAAATACCAACAACCGCGTTGCAGCCTTTGCCGTTTTCTTCAAAAAAGTCTCTTATCCATTGTACACAATCGTTCTTTACTTTTTGCACATTAAACATAATGACCTCCGTTTTTATATGCCATGTAAATTATTATTCCTTGAGGGGTATGGGTGTATGCTATATCCAAAATTACAATATTTTGGTTTTAAAGAATAAATAAAAAAGAATAAATAATAATGAATAACACATAAACGCCCCTAATTGCTATTATGATTTATTCATTATTCTTTATTCTTTATAATTTGAGCCCCTCGGCGTAAGTCGAGGGGCGTTTTTGGAGGCGTCACCCGGATTTGAACCGGGGAATCAGAGTTTTGCAGACTCGTGCCTTACCACTTGGCTATGACGCCTTATATTGCTTCGGCACTAAACAAAACCGCTTAGTGCCGAAAAATTGGAGCGGATGACGAGGCTCGAACTCGCTACCTCCACCTTGGCAAGGTGGCGCTCTACCAGATGAGCTACATCCGCAAAATGGTGCCTTCGGACGGAATCGAACCATCGACACGGGGATTTTCAGTCCCCTGCTCTACCGACTGAGCTACAAAGGCAAAAAGTGGCGACCCGGAACGGGCTCGAACCGTCGACCTCTAGCGTGACAGGCTAGCGTTCTAACCAACTGAACTACCGGGCCACTCAAGTGGTGGGAACAATAGGGCTCGAACCTATGACCCTCTGCTTGTAAGGCAGATGCTCTCCCAGCTGAGCTATGCTCCCACATTCGCCGCCGCACTATTGTGCTGACGACTCGACTATAATACTACTTTAGATTTACTTTGTCAATAGTTTTTTGAAATTTTTTTATTCTCCGTAAATCTCTTACTCAGCCGCAAAGTTGATTTCGCCCGTGTTGAATATTTCGTTATTGCTGTCGTCTTCAAGAGCAAATGTCATTGATATGGTATCTGTTTTATTTTCTATGGCGGAAGTCATGCACGCGCTTATTTCTTTTTCTTCACCGGGTTCCAATATCTCATATACTGAAAAATTAGCCGATTTCCCATTGATCTCGGTATTATATGACCTTATTACCGTCGTATTGCTGCTACTGTTTTTGGCGTATAAGTTAAAATATTCATTTTCCGTACCCTTGTATCTCAAGGTTACGCCATACGCTGAGAAAACCTGCGAATTTTCCAAAGTTACTTTTCCGTCGGCAACAGTTAAGTTTTCTCTGTATTCTGCCATTTCGTTGATAAGACCGTCTTTATTTACGTATATGCCATATATTCCGTCGTCGGATATTTCTTTGAGTACACCTGTAAGCGTGCATTTGTCGTTGTTTTGGGGATAGTTATTTTTATCTGATGAGTCTGTGACAAACGGAATATCTATTATGTTTTCATCATTATCGCTTATCACAAGATAATAATATGTTTTTTCTTCTACATTTATTACTTTAACTGTACCCGATACCTTTACGGTAGAGCCATCGTAGTTTTCAGGATCGTTGTAAAAGCTGTCCATAAATCTGTAAGCAGCCTGCAAGTCCGTATCAACAAGATTGTGGTCTATTTTCTCCACAGTTTCCTTATCTTGCTGTGTAGATGAATCATTGTTTCCGTCGTTGCTGTCACACGAAGACATAATGATCGCGACAGCTGCACAAAGCAATAATATTAAAACTTTTTTCATAAAACAGCACCCCCATATGGCTTATACAAACGAATTATATACTAAAAATCAAAAAACTTCAATATCAATATTTGATAATAATGCGGTATGGTCATAGATGATTGTAAATAAAATAGGCACAATAAAAGCCCGATGCAGGCAGCATCTCAATATAGCTTTTCGCTTGGTGTCAGTTTAATGACGGAAAGTGGGTTGCTTGATTTGACTGCGAATAATAATTAGAGAAAAGCAGAGAATCAAGAGGGAGGCTGTCCGTTAATTGAGCAGTATCTCATTCAAATAATTCATTCTCGCGAAACTGTAGGGAATAGAGCTTTTGGTATGTTCCGCCTGACTTGATAAGCTCATCATGTGTTCCGCGCTCGGCTATTTCACCGTTTATAACAACGGCTATTTCATCGGCATTTCTGATTGTTGACAGCCTGTGCGCGACAACAAGCGTTGTTCTTCCCTCGCTCAGTTCGTCCAAAGCCTGCTGAATAAGGACTTCGGTCGTATTGTCGAGTGCGCTGGTGGCTTCGTCAAGAATAAGTATCGCAGGGTCCTTCAAAAACATTCGTGCAATGCTCAGTCGCTGCTTTTGGCCCCCCGATAATTTCACGCCGCGTTCGCCTATTTCAGTGTCATAGCCCTTTTCAAGCGACATTATGTAATCGTGGATATTCGCCCGGCGTGCTGCCTGATAAACTTGTTCATCGGTGGCGTTTGGGTTACCGTACAGAATATTTTCTTTGACAGTACCCACGAAAAGAAAGACATCCTGCTGTACGATACCGATATTGCGCCTTATTGAATCGAGAGTAAGATCACGGATATCAATGCCGTCGATCAAAATAGAACCTCCGATATCGCTGAGCTTATAAAAAGAGGGTATCAAATGGCAAAGCGTGCTTTTTCCGCCGCCCGACGGACCAACCAATGCGAGCTTTTTGCCTTTTTCAATGCGCAAATTAATATTATGGATGACCTCTTTAGATTGATCATAAGAATAGCTTACGTTTTTAAATTCGATAACGCCTTGCACATTTTCAAGTTCTTTGGCGTTTTCGCTGTCCTTTTCGGGTTCTTCATCCATTATCTCCAAAAAGCGCTTAAATCCGCTCACTCCGTTTTGATATTGCTCCATGAAGTTGATCAACGTGGTGACAGGGTTTATAAATAGATTGACGGAAACAATGAAGGTGGAATAGTCGCCGAAAGAAATTCTCCCCGATTGCAAAAACAGTCCGCCTGCGATAAGTATAAGCACATTGAATACATCGGTTACAAAAGAGGTTGATGAAAAGAACATAGCCATGGCACGGTAGGCACGTCGTGAAGCATCAACAAATTGCTCATCGCCTTTTTTGAACTTTTTTATTTCAAGCTCGGTGTTTGTATAAGCTTTGGTAACGCGTATGCCTGTTACACTGCTCTCGACGGCGGCATTTATAACGGCATTGCTCTTGCGGCGATCATCAAAAGCACGTCTCATTTCCTTACGAAAGTGCAGTGAAACAAAAACCAATACAGGCACACAGGCAAAAATGATAAGTGTAAGTATCGGGTCTATCAAGCACAGGTATGTGAATGACAGAATGATCATAACCGAGCTTATCAGCAGATTTTCGGGACCGTGATGCGCAAGCTCGCAAACCTCAAAGAGGTCGCTTGTCATACGAGTCATAATGCGCCCTGTTTCGTGATTGTCATAAAAGGTAAACGACAGCTTTTCAAGGTGTTCAAAC
>JAEEHZ010000254.1 GCA_016281115.1 Clostridiaceae bacterium
AGGCTTCCTCAAAAGCACGACAACGCAAAAAACACCGACCTTATAGCATATGATTTTTCTCTTGCTTCCGGTCAGCATGAATTTCTCACATCAAACAAAATAACTATTCCCCGAACGGCAAAAAAAGACCAGAACTCTACAATACTGTATTATAACGAACAGTCCGACGAATGGGAAAGCGTGCCTTACGAAAGATCGGAAGACGGAAAAAGCTATAATGTATATATAAACCACTTTTCCACTATTGCCGAGGAAATTAATTACTTAAGCGGCAGTAATATGAGTATTCTCTTTGAGCAGATGCCCGGAGAAGATGAGGTACGTCCTCCCTCTGCACGCCGCGTGGTTATGACAGACGAGTCATATGAAAATTATCTTAATTCTGAGATAAGCGATACTATTGAGGCAGCTACAAAAGGCTTTAAAACAGTTGACGCAGTTGAGGGAATCATTTCAACAGTAGGCAATTACAACACTTTAAAGGACGCCAATGTGCTACGCGGTGTTGTCAATCAGGCTATTGTAACTAACAGGCTCGGCAGCGGCAGGGCAGGTCTGCGCCTGTTCGGCTCAAAATCTACAAGCCTGAAATTCGGCGCTACCTTGGTAGGTCTTAAGATAATCGCTCAAATATACAACGGCAAAAGCGCAAAAGAGATCTTAAATGATAACGCGGTAGATATAGCCGTACTTACGGCACAGGGTATAGCGGTTGCGATAGGAGCCACAACCTTCGCGTCGTTCATAGCAGCTGCTTATACCGTATATGTGGTAGGCGATATGATAAGAGGAGACGGTCCTCGGGCGAAAGATGTGAATGAAGCTGTATATTTCGGATATTCAAACAAAAAAATGCTTACTGTAGGCGACTATGACGCAAGTGAGGGCACCAAAGATGATTTTGATGGCTTTTATAACGCTATCAAACACATTTATCTTGAAAATGACGGAAGAATTGATAAGATAGGCAAAGAGACCGAAGCGCTTATAGATAACTATGTAAACTTTTTTTGGGATAAACTGTCGGTAAAAGAGCGCGAATCGTCATATCATTACTATCTTATGAGTCTCATAGGAACACGGTATTCAGTTACCCTTAAGGACGTAGAGAATATCAAATGGATTGATCCCTCTCCCGAAAAAATCAAAGAATACAAGGCTGACTATAAAAAATACATTAAATCAAAAACAGATAATTACGTAAGACAAATATTGTATGATAATTTCCAGATTCAAAAGCAAAAAACAAAGGACTACTTAAACAACGAGGTAGTGCCCGAGCTTAACAGACCTGTCAAATTTGTTGCTGTAGACGGCAACCTCGGAAAAGATCAGTATTTCGATGAGTCGCCTTATTCATTCTACGACAAAGGGTATTCGATTACCGATTACGTAAACATGAAAAAAATATACTTTAATCGCCCGTCCAAAAGCTACCTGTTTATGCCTCTCAACGCAAACAGCAAGGACTACGGACCGGAAGCGTTTACACCGTATCCCCGCGAGAAAAATGATACGATTTACGCCTGTACTCTGTATCATTATTATCAAATGGGTGCACCTACAAGTATACATTTTGAGGGCAGGGGAAAAGACGACGACATTGCTCCGACTACAGACGCCGAATTTAAAATTGCGGAGAATCAGGACAAGCGATTTATAGTCGTTGAGGTTTGCTTAAACGACGACAGTATATTCGGTGACTGGGATATCACGCAAAAGAATAATTCTTTCGGCAGCGGACTTACAAGCGATATAATAGGACTTATGCCCGATGAAATGGGCGACTATATCGACATGTATAATTCATATATGGGCGATTACAATAATATGGAAACAAAAGGCACCATGAAGATAGAGGAGGACACGGACGGAAGCGTAAATGTTTCAATCGTATATGAATCGGTTCCCGATCAGGTAAGCAGATTTAAAGGAACTTACAACGCAAAGAAACGCACACTTGTCGTAAAGCCTCAAAAGGGTACTATAGGCGGTGAATACACATTTACTTTCCGGAGTGAAAACGGCGTGCTCACGTGTGAATGTAACGCCACTTATTCCGATTATATTGTTGATTACGACATAACCATAAACGGTGTAAAAAGAGAATCCTCCTCAAATAAAGACAACATAAACAGCAACAACCCGGATTGGTTCGCATAGCCTAAAAACAGAATTATAAACGCAGAAAACTATTCCCCAAGCTTATTTGATAGGCTTGGGGAATATAATTATACGGTAAATGAAAAAACGGTCAGCCCACACAAACGGGGACTGACCGCAAAAACGCAGAATAAATAAAACTATTATACTGCCTAAAAGACATGTAATTAAACAGCTCTTGTAACCTTACCTGAACGCAGGCAACGAGTGCATGCATGTACACGCTTGGGTGTGCCGTCTACGATAGCTCTTACACGTCTAACGTTGGGCTTCCATGTTCTGTTGGAACGTCTGTGAGAGTGAGATACTCTGATACCGAAAGCCATGCTCTTTCCGCAAATTTCACATTTTGCCATTTGTTGCACCTCCTTAGTGCTGAATTAATATTCATACACAACAGAATAATAATAACAGAAATCTTATTAAAATGCAAGTGTTTTGATAAATTTTTTATCTTTTTGAGCAAAATTTTCAAACTCACCTGAACTGACACAAAAAAGTCCCGTCCGATAAAGAACGGGGCTCTTTATAGCACAAAATCATTACTGAGCAGCATTAAGCTTGCGAACGAGAGCTGACTTGTTCCTTGCTGCCTTATTCTTATGAATAATGCCCTTTGCAGC
>JAEEHZ010000023.1 GCA_016281115.1 Clostridiaceae bacterium
AAAAATCAATTAACTCCAAAAAGTTGTTCAAGAACGAAATAAGATGTGATATAATAGATGACAATATATTAATCAGGGGAAGAAGACCCGGCGACAGGTTTAAAAAAGCAGGTTCAGGTTGCACCAAATCTTTAAAAAAGCTCTTTAATGAGCTTAAACTTAGTGCTGAGCAACGTAAAAACATAGTTTTGATAGCGCGCGGCAGTGAGGTTTTGTGGATAGACGGTATAGGTGTCAGCGAAGCTGCCAAGGCTTTAGATCCTGATGACAGTGTATATATAATCAAAACGGAGGAACAATAATATGTTGAATGACATTGAGAGAGTGCTTATTTCCGAGGAAGAACTTGACAGTATCGTTTCAAAGCTTGCAGACCAAATAAACCACGATTATGTGGGTAAAAAGCTGTTGCTTGTGGGTTTGCTTAAAGGATGCATACAATTCATGTCCGACCTTTCCAGAAAAATTACGTTGCCGTGCGAGTTCGATTTTATGGTTGCTTCGAGCTATGGCTCTTCTACCGAAACAAGCGGCGTTGTTAAGGTTACAAAGGATCTAAGCATAGATATAGCCGGGTATGATGTACTGATAGTTGAAGACGTTGTAGACAGCGGCGTAACTCTTAATTACATAATCAATATGATAAAAGACAGAAATCCTGCAAGCCTTAAACTCTGCACTTTACTTGATAAGCCCGTAAGGCGCAAAAAGGAAGTACATATTGATTATAAAGGATATGTTCTGCCTGATGAATTTGTAGTGGGATATGGTATGGACTATGCTGAAAAATACCGTAATCTTCCGTTTATAGGTGTGTTAAAACGAGAAATCTTTTCCTGATAGGAAGTGTAAATCAATTTGGATAATAAAAATAATTTCCGTGGCTTACTGATATATTTGGGAATACCCGTAATTATGCTTATTGTAATTGCGTTTTTATTCAATTCCCAGCCAAAAGAAGAGCATACTTATTCCGAAATTGTAGGATATTTTGAAGATATGCGCGTCAAAGAGTTTAAAGCAGACGCGTCTTCGGGTGAATTAAAGCTTACAATTTTGGACAGCGATAAAGAAAAAACCATTAATTATACTGTGGCAAGCATTACAATGCTTATGGAAAAAATCGACCCTTATATTGACAAATATAATGAGGGTAAAAAGCCCGAAGAACGCTTGTCATATGAAATAAAACCTGCGGCGGACAATTCTCTGCTTTGGAATTTGATCCCGAATCTTATAATGATCGTTCTGCTCGTCGTATTTTGGATATTTATAATGCGGCGTATGGGCGGAGGCATTGGCGTGGACAAAACAATGAGCTTCGGTAAAGCCAAGATCAAAAATATGAACGATGAAAAGCGCAAAACAACATTTGCGGACGTTGCCGGAGCAGACGAAGAAAAAGAAGAATTGAAGGAAATAGTTGAATTCCTTAAAAATCCCGCAAAATACAATGCTCTGGGCGCAAGAATACCAAAAGGCGTTTTGCTCGTGGGACCTCCCGGAACGGGTAAAACTCTTATTGCTCGCGCAGTCGCGGGTGAAGCAGGAGTGCCGTTTTTCTCGATTTCGGGTTCCGATTTTGTAGAAATGTTTGTCGGTGTAGGTGCTTCAAGAGTAAGAGACTTATTTGACCAGGCAAAGAAAAACTCCCCATGTATCATATTTATTGATGAAATAGACGCCGTTGGCAGACAGAGAGGCACAGGTCTCGGCGGAGGACACGACGAGAGAGAGCAAACTCTTAACCAGTTGCTTGTAGAAATGGACGGTTTCGGCGCGAACGAAGGCGTTATTATGATAGCTGCGACTAACCGCCCCGATGTACTTGACCCTGCGCTTATGCGTCCCGGCAGGTTTGACAGACAGGTAATAGTAGGATATCCCGATATAAAGGGAAGAGAAGCTATTTTAAGAGTTCACGCGAATAAGAAATCAATTGCTCCCGATGTTAAGCTTGATGTTATAGCAAAATCTACGGCAGGCTTTACAGGTGCAGATCTCGAAAACCTTCTTAACGAGGCAGCACTTTTGGCAGCCCGCCGTGATAAAAAATCCGTTACAATGACTGAAATAGAAGAAGCAACTATCAAGGTGGTTGTAGGCGTAGAGAAAAAATCAAGAGTTATGACCGATAAGGAAAAGAAGCTTACGGCCTATCACGAGGCAGGTCACGCCGTTACGACTTATTATTGCAAGCTGCTTGATCCCGTGCATCAGATATCAATAATACCGCGCGGTATGGCAGGCGGTTATACCATGTATCTCCCGAGCGAAGACAGAACTTATCAAAGCAAAAATGAGATGCTTGAAAGCATTGTCGTAATGCTTGGCGGAAGAGCAGCCGAGGCAGTCGTTCTGGACGATATATCGACAGGCGCTTCAAATGATATTGAGCGTGCAACAAAGCTTGCAAACCAAATGATCACAAAATACGGTATGAGCGATGTTATGGGACCGATAGCTTACGGCCAGGGAAGCACAGAGGTGTTCATCGGCAGAGATATGGGTCATGCAAAGGATTATTCCGAGCATACCGCTTATGAAATAGATACTGAGATACACAAGCTCATAGATCAGTGTTACGAGAAAACAACGACCATACTCAAAAACAATATAGAAAAGCTCCACAGCGTGGCAGGATTCCTTATCGCGAATGAAAAGATGTCCGGTGAAGAATTCAAATCAATGATGGAAGCATAATAAGTAAAAAATGCCGTTTACGATGTTTTTTTCGTAAACGGTTTTTTTAAAACATAAATTATACAAATTGCAATATTATATTAATTTATACAAATAGTTATTTCTAACGAGGATTTTAATATATTTGTTTTGAATATATGCAAATAAACAGCAAATAATAGTTTTATTAAAATAAAAGGAGAATAACAATATGTTTAAACATGAGAAACAACTTTTTCATCCGGTTTCGGTTGAAAGACCTAATCCCCAGTACGCAGCTTTGCTCCAAGAACAGCTCGGCGGAGCAAACGGAGAGCTTAAGGCAGCTTTGCAGTATATGTCTCAGAGCTTCAGAATAAAAGACCCCGAGATCAAAGACTTATTTCTTGATATTGCCGCCGAGGAACTCAGCCATATGGAAATGGTGGCTACTACAATAAATTTGCTTAACGGTCATGATGTAGATGTAACAACCGTACCTGCAGGTGAGATTCAAACTCACGTTTTGCTTGGATTAAACCCGGGACTTATTAATGCATCGGGCTATTCCTGGACAGGCGACTATGTAAGCGTAACAGGTGACTTATGCGCCGATCTTCTTTCAAATATTGCTTCCGAGCAGAGAGCAAAGGTTGTTTATGAATACCTTTACAGACAAATTAACGATAAAAAAGTGAAAGAAACAATA
>JAEEHZ010000255.1 GCA_016281115.1 Clostridiaceae bacterium
ATTGCCGTATGCGGATATAAAAAACAGTATGTAAACGGTGAAACAAGGCTTTTGTGCTCATCTGAGGATGATGTAGTGCTGAATAATAATGACGCGATAAGAGAATTGCTTGAAGCAAAGTATTTTACGGGATCTTTGTGTACAAAGCTTTTTAAAAGCAGACTTATTAAAAATATATGCGTTGATAAATCGCTGAAATATAATGAGGATATATTACTGTGTTATCAGGCATTTAAAAAAGCAGACGTTGTTACTTATACAAACAAATGCAAGTATAACTATTATGTTAATCCCGATTCAGCTACCATGGTAAAGAACCAATGCAAAATGAGAGAAGATATGGCAACAGTTGCAAAAATCATGTTTGATAAATTAAAGGGTACGTCAAACGAAAACTTTGCGGCAAGGCGGTATATATCAAATCTTGTATATCTTTACAGAGAGTATTATGCCGACCGCAAATATAATAACGATAAAAAGCGCACAAAAGCTTTATTGAAATCACTGTATAAGAAATATAAGTGTTGTTTAGACAAGAATTTGAAGATAAACATTATGATAATCAAATATGCATCTGTGATTTATCCTGCTTTTTTAAAGCTTTACAATAAATTAAGAAAAACTGCTCCCAACTGGGATTTTTAATGCAAGGCAGGACAGCAATATGAAAGATACGATCTCGGTAATTGTGCCGATATATAAAGTTGAAGATTACCTCGATAAATGCGTAAGCTCAATTTTAAATCAAACATATGATAATTTGGAGATAATACTTGTAGACGACGGCTCTCCCGACAACTGCGGAGCAATGTGCGACGGTTATGCAAATCGCGATAGCAGAATACGTGTTATACATAAGGAAAACGGCGGATTGAGCGATGCAAGAAACGCCGGACTTGCCGTTTGCACGGGTGATTATGTGAGTTTTGTCGACAGCGACGATTATTTGAGTCCCGATTTTTATAAGGCGCTCTTGAATGTGATAAAAGACAATAATTGCGATATAGCTGAATGTGATGTGAAAAAAGTGTTTGTGAATGATATTCCTGATTACACACCTTACAGCGAAGCAAATGTGAATGTGTATGATACACGGCAGGCGCTGTTTATGCTGGTGAATGACAGGGTGATACATCAGCATGTGTGGAATAAGCTGTACAAAAGAGCGGCAGTTGAAGGCGAGCTGTTCAAAAAGGGAAAAACAAATGAGGATGAGTTCTGGACTTACAGAATAATAGGCAGGTCAAATACTGTAGCTCATATTGATGCTCCGCTTTATTATTACATGCAGCGTGAAACGAGCATAATGGGCGTGGGCTATTCCCTGAAACGTCTTGACGCTTTGGAAGCGTATAAGGAGAGGCAGGAGTATCTTAGAGAGAATTATCCGGATATTGCCGATAAAACAGAGATAAATTTGTTTTACGGATGCTTTTACGCTTATAAAGCAACGCTCAAATGGTTAAAGGGCGATGAAAAAAAGCAGGCTAAAAAAACAATTAAGTCTTATATGAAAAATATCAATGTGAAAAAAGAGTATTTGAACGATACCCGCAAAATTGATGCAATTCGTTATCGCTTGTCAAAAAACCCCGTCACATTCGGATTAATGAGTAAGCTTGAGAGTGTTATGGGTATTGGATTTTAACATGATGTGAAAGGAAGGCAGTACATATGCCTTTTGTGAGTATAATAGTACCTGTGTTTAACAGCGAAGTCTATTTGTCAAACTGCATTGAAAGTATACTTAATCAAAGCTTTAATGATTTTGAGCTGTTACTTATAGATAATGATTCCACAGACAGCAGTATAGATGTATGTAAGCGATATGCACTGCGTGACAAAAGGGTAAAAGTTTTTTGTCAACCGCTTCGGGGACCGTCAAATGCACGTAATATGGGACTTGACAATGCGCAGGGAGAATATGTTTTGTTTACGGACAGCGATGACTGTTTAAAAGAAAATTACATATCGTCATTTGTTGATGCAAAAGAGAATTACCCTGAATGTAATAACATATGGTGCGGTTATATCAGCTTACCCAACTATAATTCCATAGATACATCGGCGGCAGAAGTGTTCGGTGACAAAGAGTATTATGTTATAGACAGAAAAAAATACATGAAATTGTTTGATCAAATGTTTTGCCAGCCGTTATGGAACAAGCTCTACAAAAACAGTATCATTCAGGAAAACAATATAAGAATGAAAAATGATTTATATCTCGGAGAGGATATTATATTTGGGCTTGAATACCTTGATAAAAGCGGCGAGGAAATAGTTTTTGTCAATAAAACGACCTATATGTATATCAATTCAAGAAGGGGCTCTCTTACTCATCAGTATCACAAAAACCGTGAGGTTTTTTCTTATACGATAAACAGGAATCTGATAAATTACATGAAAAAATGGGAACTTCCCCCTGATGATCTGAGCCTTGCATACGCCTCGGCGTTTTACAGATTTGAAAGCACCATGAAAGGGATTTATAACAATGAATTAAAGCTTTCAAAGCGCGAGAGAAAAAAGAGATGCCGAAGCATCATGAAAAGCCCTGAGTTCAGAGATGCTCTCAAATACGGCAGTTATAAAGTTAACCCTTTGCAAAAGGCGGGATATAAGCTTTGCAGCTATACAATTGTACATATGTATGACAAGCTGTACCGTTTAAAAAAGAAAAGAAAGAAAAGGTGAAGCAAATGCCTTTAGTATCCGTTGTAATACCTGTATACAATGCCGAAAAATCTTTGAAATACTGTATAGACAGCTTGCTTTCCCAAACATTCGGCGATTTTGAATTAGTGCTTGTAAATGACGGTTCAACAGACAGCAGCGAAAAAATTTGCTTGGAATATGCCGCCGCTCATGATAACATCAAAGTGTTCACAATAGAAAACAACGGCGTTTCCGCTGCAAGAAATTTCGGAATTTCAAAGGCGCGCGGAAAGTATATTGCGTTTACCGACAGTGACGACTATACAGAGCCCGATTATTTGGCGGAACTTGTAAAACCCATGCTTGAAGGTTACAGCCTTGCATTGTGCGGTTTTAATTATGCTGATAATTATGAAAATAAAAACAAAAAACCCGTGGTGTTTGACGAAACTGCCACTTATACGGTTGTGAATAAAAACATGCTCCACAAAATGTCTTCACCTCCTTTTATTTCTCAACCGTGGAATAAAATATTCAAAAAAGAGATCATAGACGAATTTAATATAAAAATGCCCGAGGACATGTCTTTGGGCGAGGACATGCTGTTCAATTTTGAATACCTTGATAAAATAATAAATGAAGATTTTTTTGTGATCAACAAACCGCTGTATAATTATTACACTGCTTCTCCCACATCGCTGCTCAACAGATACAGAAGCGACCTTTGGAGCATAAACACAACTCTTAACAAGGGGATACTGAATTATGCGGATAAATGGTCGCCGGAGGAAGCAGCGATGACAAGCTTCAGAAACGACGCGTTTATAAGGCTCGAAAATGTGCTGTTTAATACATTTAACAAATCTAACAAAGACAGCCTGTTTAAAAAGCTGAAATATAACAGGAAAATTATGAAAAGCCGTGATTTTAATGAATTGTATAAAAGCTACACAGGCAGGCATAATATAGTATTTCGCTTGTCATATGCAGTAAAAAGCTTTTTGCCGATTTATCTTATTTGTAAGATTAAAGGCAGCTTATAAAGGATTGAGAATTAATGATCAAAAGCAAATCTGATCTTAAAGAATACATTTACAACGACAATGCTTACTTACATGAAATACGCGATAAGAAAAGCTCCGCAATGATGAGACGTGTGAGAGATCCGGAATACTTGATATGTCGGTATCTTGTTATGCTGAGAAAGCAGGAGTATTATATAAATACTGCCGGTAATAATAGATTTAAAAAGCTGCTTGCGCTGTATTATGAGAGAAAAAAACATAATTTGGGCAACAAACTTGGCTTTTACATAGCGCCTAACTGCTGCGAAAGAGGTCTCACGATTTTTCACAACGGAACGGTGATAATTAATCCTCAGGCACATGTAGGTGAAAACTGTAAGCTTCACGGAAATAATTGCATAGGAAATAAAGCCGTGTCTCCCGATGTGCCGACAGTCGGCAATAATGTTGATATCGGCTTCGGCGCCGTGATAATAGGAGGTGTAACTATTGCCGATGATATCATAATCGGCGCTAATTCCGTTGTTACCAAATCATTTACCACTCCCGGTGTCACGATAGCGGGAGCTCCCGCGAGACTCATTAATAAATCGGCTCAAAATGAAACCTGATTGAATATAAATACAGGTGTATTGCCAAAAATCTCTTGACAAATACACCGTTTTGCTGTATCTTTGA
>JAEEHZ010000024.1 GCA_016281115.1 Clostridiaceae bacterium
AGTGTGAAAAATCGTGCAGGCTTATGGCAAGCGAAATTGAGAAAACACGGCGCAGAGTTAACGCACTTGAACACGTAATGATCCCCGACACAAAAGAAAAAATCAAGTATATTACAATGAAGCTTGATGAAAACGAGCGCAGCACACAGGTGCGCCTTATGAAAGTTAAAGACATGATGCTCAAAGAAAGCATCGAAAAGAGCAGAGCACAAGATATGCAATAAACAAATTAATATCATAAAACCGTATAATTATTATCAGTCGAAAAAGGCATTGTTTTTAACTTAAGTGTTTTGACGAGGAGAAGTTTGGAAAGATTTAAACCCGGCCCCCTTGTGCAAAGGGAGCTGTCGGCAACGCCGACTGAGGGATTGTCATGCCGGTATTATTTTCAATCCCTCCGTCACGCCATAAGGCGTGCCACCTCCCTTTACACAAGGGAGGCTTTTTAAATAAGTACTTCTTAAGTAGGCGATATTTGTGATTATGCGGTTTTGCGGTTTGGAGGAATTATTTTATGGCGTTGGCGCTTTTACTTATGGGAACTCTTGTAATAACAGACCAGCTTACAAAATATATGGTGGTAAATATGTTGATGCCTGTGGGCAGTGTGCCTGTGATAGGCGATTTTTTTAAATTTACTTATCTTGAAAACCGCGGCGCGGCGTTTGGCATTTTTCAAAACCAAAGATGGATATTCATTGTTCTTACATTTGCAATATTAGCGGTGCTGCTTTGGATATCGTTCAGATATGAGATAAAAAGCAAAATGCTTTTTGCCTCTCTCGTGCTGGTTGCCGCGGGAGGAATAGGAAATCTGATAGACAGAATATTTTTGGGATATGTTATTGATTTCATAAGCTTTTCGTTTTTCCCCCCAATATTCAATTTTGCGGATTGCTGTATAACTGTGGGCGCTGTTATGCTGCTTGTTTCAATGATTTTTATAAAGAATCCCGCAGAAAAAAAGATAAAAGAAGATCAATAATATGGAAAGAATTGAGTTTAAAATAACCGAATTTAACAGCGGCGAGAGAATAGATAAGGCAATATCCGAAAACACTGAGCTTACACGCTCGGCGGCTCAAAAGCTAATAGAGCAAAACGCTGTTTTGGTGAATGACGCACCCGTTAAAGCAAATTATAAAGTGAAACTAAACGATACGGTAAAAGTGAATATTCCCGAGCCGAAAAGCATAGAAACAACACCGGAAAACATACCGCTCGAGATCGTATATGAGGACGATTGGCTGCTTGTTGTAAATAAACCGAAAGGAATGGTAGTTCATCCCGCCGCGGGGAATTACAGCGGTACTCTTGTGAACGCGCTTTTATACCATTGTAAAGATTCTCTGTCGGGCATAAACGGAGAGATACGCCCCGGTATAGTTCACAGAATAGACAAAAACACAAGCGGCCTGCTTATAGTTGCGAAAAACGACGCCGCTCACATAAAGCTTGCACAGCAGATAAAAGAACACAGTTTTACAAGAGAATACGAAGCTGTGGTGCACGGCAAATTCAAAAGCGAAAAGGGTACGATAGATTTGCCGATAGGACGGCACAACACAGACAGAAAAAAGATGGCGGTTACAAATAAAAATTCAAGAAATGCCGTAACTCATTATGAAGTAATAAAGCAATACGAAAAATACACCCATATAAGATTAAAGCTCGAAACGGGAAGAACACATCAAATAAGGGTACATATGGCATATATTGGTCATCCTGTAGCGGGCGATGATGTATATGGCAGGAAAAACACGGACAAAGAGCTGTGCGGACAGTGCCTGCATGCCAAAAAAATCGGGTTTATCCACCCCAAAACAGGGGAATATATGGAGTTTGATTCGGATTTGCCGGAATATTTCAGAGATTTTTTGAGCAAGCTCAAACCGGTTTAAAAGGGAAAAGGCGGTAAATATATCTATTTAAATAAAAATATTGACTTAATTTATCATATTATGATATCATAAACGTAGATGTAGAATGAGCTTTTTTGGAGGAGTTGTTATGAGAATAAATAAAAGAATACTATCCGTTATATTAAGCCTTACACTTATATTGGCATCGGTCACGTTTGCGGCTTCTGCAGAAGCGCTTAACAAGAACGATTGCCGCAACTGCAATTCTAACGGAACAGGCAGATCAATTATAGGATACAGAGCCGAAAGTATGGCTCAAGGCGCACAAAGATATGCGTCAAGAGGAGAAGATTTGCCTTCTTTTTATGACGCGCGCACAACAAACTGTATTACACCTGTAAGAGATCAGTTCTCATATAACTGCTGCTGGGCTTTCAGTATCATATCTGCGTCTGAGTCCAGTCTTATAAAGAAAAACGGCTATAATCTCAATAATATGGATCTTTCGGAACTCCATCTTGTTTATCATTCGTTCGGTCCGGCGGCGGATGCTATGAATATGCTTGAAGGAGACAATACTTATCCCGTTGGAAACACCAACCTTAACGTTGGCGGACTTATGTATATGTCAACTATAACTTTGGCACGCTGGAATGGCATTGTAAGCGAGTCTGACGCCAAAGAATATACATTTCAAAGCGTTGCCGACGGCACACTTGATTTGAATGACCCCGCAAATGCTTACAAAAACAATGTTGCCATATTAAACGAGGCACGTTGGATATCCATGAAGGACACAAACTACATAAAGAAAAACATAATGACAAACGGCAGCGGTGTAATTGCATATTATACCAACGACTCTTATATGAACGAAAGCACCGCTTCTTATTATTATAACGGAAACAGAGAAGCCAACCACGAGGTTTGTGTTGTGGGCTGGGACGACAATTATTCAAGAGAAAACTTCCTTGAAAACCATCGCCCCGCACACGACGGAGCTTGGCTTGTAAAGGGAAGCTACGGTACCGACTACGGCAATAACGGATATTATTGGCTTTCGTATGAAGATGTTGCGCTAAACAAAGAAGATGTATGCTTCCTTGATTATATTGATAAAGATACATATACACACAACTATCAGTATGACGGAACCTCTAATTTTACGGGATACGCAGACTCAACTCCAACAGGAAAAGATGATAATACGTATCTCGGCGGCGGTAACGTTGCAAACGTATATACTGCTCAGGGTAACGAAATATTAAAGGCTGTGTCGTTCTTTACCTGTGAAGCATATGTTAATTACGAAGTTAAAATCTATACAGGCTTACCCCAAAACGCAACATCACCCACAGCAGGCACACTAAAACAAAGTTTTTCGGGAAAAACAGACTATTGCGGATATCATACGGTTACGTTGCCCAAAAATGTTGAGCTTAAAGAGGGAGAAAAATTTGCGGTTGTAATAAAGCTTACAAAGGGCAGCGACAAATATATTACCCTTATGTGCGACTATACAGACAAATGGGCTTGGGTAGGCTTTAATAACACCACGCACGCAGGAGAGAGCTTTTTCAGCGAAAACGGTACTCAGTGGAAAGACGTTGGATTAAGCGACGGCGTTAACTTCAGAATAAAGGCTTTGACAGTTGACAACGACAATCCTGTTCAAACAACAGATACAGAACCCGATACATCTACCGATACCCATACCGATACTTCGACCGATACACACACAGACACCGCAACGGATACACATACGGACACCGGAACCGACACTGCCACGGATACACATACAGACACAACGTCCGATACAGCGGTCGATACCGAGTCGGAAGATGACGACATCATTATAATAATTTTAGAGGATGAATCTGACAGCGATACTTTGACAGACACGGAAAAAGCGTTCGATACAGACACCGAAACGGTTCCCGAAAGATTTCTTTTAGGCGACGTAAACTGTAATAACGTTGTAAATATGGAAGACGTTACCTCTTTGCAAAAAATTATCGCATTGCTTGCAAAACACTCCGATTTCGGCGAGCTTTCACGTGTTAAATCAGATACGAGATTTGATGATATAATAAATATGGAAGATGTAGTGCTTATACAGAAATATATTGCGAAGCTTATTCCCGATTTTGAGGGAAGACTGATGATTCAGAATAAATGAATGAATAAATAAGGACTTCGTAAGAAGCTCTTATGTGAAAATTGTGTGAAATTTTTTAAATTTTGTCTAAAAACCCGTAACTCAAGTGTTTATATTACAGAAGCGAAAAGGATGTGGGCTTTTTGCAAACCGATAATGAGCAAAACAGCAAAAAGCTGGAGCAGATTTACAATTTGTATGCAAACAAATTGCTTGGCTTTGCGTATACATATTTTCATAACCAATATGACGCCGAAGACGCCGTTGCCGCTGCTTTTGTAAAATTGGCAGACAGGCTTGAAATGGTCGATGATCCTGAGAGCGCGCAGACAAAGTCTTTGCTTATGGTTATAACAAAAAACATTTGTATTAATGTTTTGCGTGAGCGCAAAAAAGTGTCATATTTAGAAGACGTTAACTATAACGACAGCATCGCGTCAGATGAGAATGTGTTTGAGAATATAGAACTCAACGAGACAAAAGAACAAATAATAAAAGCCATCTATTCGCTTAACGATATATATAAGGATGTGCTTACGCTGATGTATGTAAACGATCTTGATATTGCGCAGATAGCAGATACGCTCGACATATCGTATCACACGGCGCAAAAGCGTATAAAGCGCGGAGAAAAATTGCTGATCGAAATTTTGAAAGAAAAGGGGGTCTTGTAAATGAAAAAAAATGAAATATTAAAGACCGCGTTTTTACAGGCCTCTGAAAAAGAATGGGCAGAACAAAGTGAAGCGCCGTTTGAAATGTCGGACAGCTTTAAGGCGAAAATGAACGAAATCATTTCAAACACCAAAGCCGTTAATAATGAACCCGCGACCCGAAAAGTCCGCCTGAATATATCTTATATGAAGAGGCTTTTGGTGGCTGCCGTTGTTATGTCGCTTTTTGCAGCAGTATCGGTTGTTACGGTATGGGGTATTGACGAGCAATACGGCTTTATAATGTCAGACACGCTTTACGGCTTAAAGCTTGAAAACAGTATAGCAAAAAGTATTAGTGTTCCTAATACAGACAGCGATACTGAAGATGAGGATACAGAGCTTGCAAAGGATTCTTCGTTTAACGAAGATTCAGATTCAGAGGTAAACGGAGCAAGTCCGGCAACTGCATCAGACAGAGACTCTGAATATATAGCCGCTAAGTTTGCGCCGGTATTCCCTGATAATTATATCAGAACATATATGTTCGAAAATGACGATGTGTTTATGCTCACATATGAAAGCAAGAACGCTACGGTTGAATTCTCTCAAAGAATATTCAGCGTTGATGAATACATCCCCGAAACAACGAATACAACAGTGTTTACAGAGGCCGAAGGCGATACAACATATACGGTTGTTGAAAAAACCAATGAAAACATTACAATATTGTGGAGCAAACACGGATATTCATTTATGATGTCTTCTTCACAGATAAACTACAAAGATCTTATTGCGATTGCGAAAACTTTAACTGTTTTTTAGGAGTAACCTGTAGGTAAGATCTTGGGGGAAAGAGGGTCTGCGATGAAGATTAGGGAAAAACTCAATAACGGAAAAAGAAGCATTATTTCCATAATCGTAATGCTTCTTTTCGTGCTTTCATCAATAACCGCTGTTGCTTACGCAGAAGATAACCGCGCGCCGAACACAGTGGAAAAAATTTCCGTAAATTCCCTAAAAAGCAAATCGGGAGGGTTTGATAACTCTTACAGATATTACGGAGATGTTAACAATGATACGCAAGTAAATATGTTAGATGTAACCTTGATACAAAAGAATATCGCCAAGCTTAAAAAGTTTGACGTTGCGGCTCGGATCGCGTCGGATGTAGACGGCAACGAAAAAACCGATATGGTAGATATAACCGTTATTCAGCGATATGTAGCAAGGCTTACGGACAAGCTCCCCGCGGGAAAGCTGTTTCACGTGATATATTAACGTGTAACCGGCCGAATATAACACTCATAAAATAAAAAGAGCACTTATGGCAGAAAAATTGCCGTAAGTGCTTTGTTATTATTTTAAACTGTATTTTATGCTTTCATTTTCTTTTTGAAACACAATATTGCCGTTGTAAATGCTACTATTGCATACGCAAGTACTATAATAAGCGGTTGCCAAAAGTCATTAAACGGATCGCTTATACCGTTTAATACATTTTGTATCAATATGGTAGCGTTTCTGAACGGCAGGCAGTTCATCACAGTTATTATTCCTTCGCTCATCCCTTCAATCGGGAACCACATACCCGAAAGCACCGATTGACACATAATAACGACCGAGGCAACTCCGCCTACGGATTTTTCACTGCAAAGCGAGCCGAAAAATATGCCCAATCCTATAAATAAAAGTGAAGTGACAACAGACAGTAAGATTCCCCAAAGCATTCCCATGCCGAATATAGACGGGTCAATTATTCCCCCGACGAGGTAAAACAATACCGATTGACCGAATGTGATGGGAATAAGAGACAATGCGTAGCCGAAAATAAACTCAAAAGATCTTGCTTTAGACACAAAAAGTCGTGTTAAAAACGCCGATGCCCTGTCAAGCGCGATAAGCAGCCCCGCAAACAGAGTGAGAAAAGCCTGTGAGAAAACTACAATTCCCGGTGCGAGATATTTCATCTCAAATTGCGGCGTAAGTTTATGAAAAATATAATAAAACAGCACTTCCATAAAAAGAGGCAGAGCGAGCATAAAAATGAGAGAAAGCGGATCGCGAATAATTTCTTTTATGTTGCGCTTTGCAAGTGTAAGTATTCTTGAAATTGATCTACGCATCGAAATCGCCTCCCGATACAATATGAACAAACGCGTCTTCAACGCTTTGCTTGCCTGTTTGTGAGAAAAGCTCCTGCTTTGTTCCTACAAACAGCAATTTTCCGTCTTTTATTATGCCTATACGATCAGAGAGTGCCTCGGCTTCTTCCATATAGTGCGTTGTTAAAATGACAGTCATTTTTCCTTTGAGGGATGATATCGTTTTCCACAGTTCTCTCCTTGCGATAACATCAAGACCAAGCGTAGGCTCATCCAAAAACAACACCTTTGGCTGAGAAACGAGCGCTAAAGCTATTGAAAGCTTGCGCTGCCAGCCGCCCGAAAGCTTTTGCGCCTGTTTGTTTTTAACGGTATCAAGCCCGAACACTTCATAAATATATTTTCTTGCGTTTTCGGTTTGCTTGGCGTCAAGTCCGCTGAGCTTCGCGTAAAACTCTATATTTTCTTCTACGGTGAGCTTTCTCGCAACGGCTGTCTCCTGCATGGAAATGTCTATGATTTCTTTTACCTCGTTTTTATCGTTTAATATTGAACAGCCGTAAATTTGCGCGTCGCCGCCCGATGGTTGGGTGAGAGTTGAGAGCATTTTGATAGTTGTTGTTTTTCCCGCGCCGTTTATGCCGAGCAAAGAGAAAAGCTCGCCTTCTTCTATTTCAAGCGATATGCCGTCGACTGCCGTAATATCTTTATATTCTTTTCTTAAATTATTGATTTTTATTGCCGTCAAAAGGGATCGCTCCTTCCATTATTTTATAAAATTCATCTGCTTTTATAAGCGCTATACCCCTTTTTGAGTCACCCATTACCATGAGAGTGTCGCCCTCTTTTATGTCAAACATTTTTCGTGCCTCGGCAGGCACGGTTATTTGACCTTTGGGTCCGACTTTTACGCTTATGATAAAGCGGTCGTTTTTTATTTCTTTCATATGCGCACCTCTTATATTTCTTACTTATCTTACTTTATACCACTGATAATAGTTTATGTCAAGATAAAAAATCAATTGTTTTTCGGTTATTTATGGTAAACAAAGCCTGTCAGTGTTGCCGGAGAACAAGGCGTTGCACGCGGAAACACATAAACTCGTTTTCATACAAAACAAAAAACTTGAAATACACATTAGTGTGTGATAAAATATGTTTTGTTATTATGTGAATTAATTTATTGGAGGAGTTTTATTATGTCCGGACATTCAAAATGGAGTACGATAAAGCAAAAGAAAGCAAAAATAGACGGAGCCAGAGCCAAAGTTTTCACCAAAATAGGCAGAGAGCTGGCTGTTGCGGTAAGAGAAGGCGGCAGTGCCGATCCGTCTGTTAACTCTAAGCTGAGAGACTGTATAGCAAAGGCGAAGGCAAACAATGTTCCGAACGAAAACATTGAGCGTATAATCAAAAAGGCAAGCGGAGAGGGCGACGCCGCGAAATATGAGGCAATAACTTATGAAGGATACGGTCCCGGCGGAATTGCCGTTATCGTTGAGACCTTGACAGATAACCGCAACCGCACCGCGGGTGACGTAAGGCATTATTTTGATAAATTCGGCGGAAATATGGGTACGACGGGATGCGTTTCATTTATGTTCTCCAAAAAGGGTCTTCTTGTAATGGAAAAAGACGGCAAAAACGAGGATGAGGTTATGGAAGCTGCGCTGGAGGCAGGCGCATCTGATTTTCAGGCAGACGAAGAAGTATTTGAGATTTTTACGGAACCCGAAGATTTCGGTGCGGTAAATGAAGACTTATCTGCGAAGGGATACGAGTTTATCTCCGCGGAGGTCGCGATGATCCCTGCAAATTACACTGCTCTCGCCGATGAAGAGCAGATAACAAAAATGCAGCGACTTCTCGATATGCTCGAAGAAAATGATGATGTTCAAAACGTATGGCACAACTGGGAGATGCCTGACAGCGACGAAGAATAAAATATCGTTTAATAATAATTATCGGATTTTTACGGCAGACGAATAAGCTCTCGTCTGCCGTATTTTTTCTTATTATGTACTGTTTGATATTTTGCAGGATCACTGTGCAGGTCCGGTGAAGATTTCGTGAAGATTTTTGTGATTTTTTATGGAAAAGTATTGATTTTTTGCGAATATAACGGTATAATACTTATGTAATTAGTATACAGTAGTATAGTTATATATCAGCGTTGTGAAATTGAGGTGGGCATTTATGAAAACGATAAGAAATATCATTTCAGTCAGTGTTGCGTTGTTGCTTGCCCTGTGCGTTTTGCCCGCAGCAAGCGCAAAAAGCGTATATGAAACCGCTTCAGAGGACAGCCCGGCATATGAAAACATTGTTACAGGTGTTTCACTTAACGCAGATTATATCGAAATACAAACAGAGTGTAATGTTCCGGCGCAAGCCATAGTTACGGTGTCGGACGGTTCTTATAATGTTAAAGCATTTAAATCGGCTCGCTTGACCGGCGGCGTGGGTACAACAAGGATAGCTATGGACTTTTCTTCGCTTACGGAAACGGACAGCGTTAAAATCATAATTGTAAATGCCGTTACGCTTAAACCTCTGTGTGATGTTTACCATGTAAATTCTCAAAGTAACGGTCATCAGGTACATTCGCCGAAGGGCGAAAGAAGCTTTCCTGTTGCTTTTGTTATAAAAGACGCTTCGGGTGACCCGATAAGCGGTGCGACCGCCACAGCTGTTTGCGAACAAACAGGCACTTCTGTAAGCTTCGGCACACAAAGCGACGAAAACGGATTGATTTGCGCATCGCTTGAAAACGGCGACTACACCGTTACAGCTTCTAAGGACGGATATACTCAGTCTGTTATCAGGATGAATGTAAGCTCATCATCTAAAGCCTCTGTCATAACGATGAACGGAGATAACGGATATGTTGAACACAAAAGATATATCCGCGAGTATCAGTGGTATAATGGTTCTTCCGCAATTTCCGAGGGCGTATGCGGTGAAAATTTAACCTGGATTTATAACCAAACCACCGGCGAACTGCAAATTATTGGATCGGGCGAAATGTACGATTTTGAAAGCACGGCTCCCTGGGCTGTTTTCAGCAGTAATATCACTTGTGTGACTATTGACCCCAATGTTACCGGCATAGGCGCAAACGCTTTTAAAAACTGCACGGCGCTTGAAGAGTTTGAGATAACGTCAAATATTGCAATTATCGGCTCCAATGCGTTTCTCGGTTGCGAAAACCTTAAAACCGTTATCAACAACAGCACTCTTGAAATAGTAAAGGGAAGCACAACAAACGGTTATGTGGCTTATTATGCAACAGATGTGCTTATAACCATAGACGATAACAACCAAGACGACGATTGGTCACCTGTATACAAGAGCATAAGGCCTGTTATCTCAAGAGGCGGCTTAAATCCGATAACGAGAACATATGTAGGTCTTACCCCCGGCGAAAACTATGCCGTTTATGCCGTAAACAGCTTAGACACAGACATTTTCGCGCAAGATAATTTGATATATGTAAACCAGCAAAAAGCAGGCTCTGACGGCACGGCAAGCTTTGTTTCCGATTGTTTTGCAAACGGGGAGCTGCAAATATTCCTTATGGGAACAAGCGCTGTTGATATCTCTGAGGCGGAATTGAAAATGCCCGTAAAAACTTACAACGGCAAATTGCAGCTTGCATCGCCCGAAGTAAGCTTGAAAGGAGAAGCTCTTATATTCGGAGAAGATTATTACTTTATAGGTCATTCTTTCGCAAATGAGAGCGGCACATATGATTTCTCAATAGCAGGTATCGGCAAATACGGCGGAGAGAAGAGCTGTCAGTTTACAATTCTTTCTCCGGATGGTCAAATGTATAAGGACGGTTGCATCTTTTTGGGCTGGTATGATAGTCCTGAAGATGATGCGTTACCTTATCTGCCGAGCTTTGACGGTGAAGATGTTTACGCTTATCCTCACTGGGAGGATGTACCTGACATAAGCGTAGACCAAAAAGACATTTTTAAAGCTTACGGTGAGGATTATACAGGGTCCGCAGGATTTAACCTTCTCGGCGCACAAATAAGGTATAATGAAAACGATAATATAAACGGTCTCAGATTTGTTTCGAGAATAAGCACTGCGCTTATAACAAAGCTTGAAGGCTTAGACGGCGACTTGAACAACAACAGCGCAACGTACGGTCATTATTTAAAGTCAAATTTGCCGCCCGAGGCTGTTCTTGACAAAACAAACGGCAAAAAGTTGCAAGCCGAGGCTCTGCTTTATTCGGGCGCGAACTATAACACATTCAGCGCTGTTATTTATGACATTCCGGAGAGCGGATGCAATACAGAGATCTCCGTTCGTCCGTATATCGAATACACCGACGCAAACGGAGTTTCGCAAACATACTATTTTACCGAAAAAGTCGCAAGAAATTATAACGGCGCTTACCATACAACAATTTCACGCGTGGCAAAATATATAGTTGAAAATGACGAAACACGTCTCAACAATTCGTTGCCCGGGCTGCAGGAATATATAAGATATCTCGCAGGATTGTATAACGGTGATTAAGAGGCTTTGCCCCTTGATTATATAAATTTCGAAATTTATTAAAGGAGGAAACCAAAATGAAAGCTACTTACAACAAGCCTTTAATGGCAGCAGAAGAAATCAAAAAGGTAGATGTTATCACAGCTTCCGGAATCAGCGATCAAAACCGCGGTGCAGGCGGCGATCTTAGTGGTGACGGCAACAGAATATCTGCTCGCATAAGCGGACATCACTAATTTTTGATAACACCTGAAAGGCAGGCTTTTAACGATTGCCGCTTAGGTTGCCCTTTGTGCACAGACAACTTAGCATAAAAGCGGCACAGCGTCTGCCGATGTATGGATTTTTCCATACAAGTTAATTTTGCATTTCATTTTGCAAAATCCGGAGAGGAGTCTATTGATTTAGGCTCCTCTTTTTCATTTATTACAAGAAAGGACTGCGCACATTTATGGATATAGGAATTTTAGGTGCAGGTACATGGGGATGCGCTCTTGCGGTAATGCTCGCAAAAAGCGGTCATAACGTTACTGTTTGGTCGGCACTGAAAGAAGAGATAGATACACTTATAAAAACACGTAAGCACAAAAACCTGCCGAGTATGGATATTCCCGACAGCTTGATTTTTACATCAGACATAAAATCGGCTTGTGAAAGCAAAAATATAATTGTGTTTGCAGTTCCCTCGGTGTTTGTACGTTCAACTGCAGAAGCTGCCAAACCTTTTATTAAAAACGGGCAAATAGTCGCAGACGTGGCGAAAGGAATTGAACCGCATACCTTATACACAATGACAGGCATTATCGACGACGTGCTGAAAAGCAATGTTAGGCTTGTTGCGCTTTCGGGACCTACCCATGCCGAAGAAGTAGCTGTGGGTCTGCCGACTACCATAGTTTCCGCATCCAAGGATATTGATGCGGCAAAATATGTGCAAAGTGCTTTTATGAACGACAATATGCGTGTATATATAAATTCTGATATATTGGGTGTAGAGCTGTGCGGCGCGCTTAAAAATATAATTGCGCTTGCCTCGGGAATATCCTCGGGACTCGGCAACGGCGACAACACCACAGCCGCAATAATAACAAGAGGCATGGCGGAAATCACACGTCTGGGAGCATCTATGGGGTGTAACCCAAGCACATTTTACGGATTGGCAGGTATAGGCGATCTGATAGTAACTGCAACCTCGCGCCACTCCCGCAACAACCGCGCAGGCAGGCTTATCGGCGAGGGTTTGTCTCCGCAAGAGGCAAAAGATGCCGTCGGTATGGTCGTGGAAGGTATCAACGCTCTGCCTGCGGCAATGGAGCTATCTAATAAATATGATACGGAAATGCCTATAACCGCCGCTGTAAACAATATAATTTTTAACAACGCCGACCCTGCCGCAACAATGCTTGAATTAATGCGCAGAGACAAGAAGATTGAAGATAGCTTTTAAAACAGTATCAGCCGTGCAAAAGTTGCACGGCTGTTTTACAATACTTTAACGGTTATAAATATCAACAAAGGGGATCTCAAAATACTCGCAAACGGAAATTGACAAATTACGGGCTATCGCCTGAATATTGTTTCTTATCCAGCGGGCGTCTTCTGCGTTGTCGTGGTATGCTATTTCCACAAGCACGGCAGGGGCTTTTGTTTGCTTTAATTCGGCAAGCTTTGTTGTGGCGCGAACATCAACCTTTTCGGGATATGGATATATGTCGCGAAGGTTATTTGCGATTATCTCGGCTGCTCTGCGCCCTTTGACCGATGTTTGGTAGTAATAGACATCGGTTCCCTGAAGCACCCCGGACAAATTATCGGGAGAAGCATTTGAATGAAGCGCCAAATGCAGCCCGTAATTTCCCATATTGGACTGAGCTATCGCGTAGCGCAGATCGCGGCTGATATCGTTTCTCACGACTGTTACTCCGCTGGCGGTAAGATACGGTATCATTTCATCCGCTATAAGATTCATATAGTATTCTTCGTTTCCACCTCCGTTGTAATAATTCCACTCCTGCAAAGAAGGGCTTAAAAATAGTGTAGGCATCTCGTTGTCTCCTTTAACATAAATTATTTGTTTGAAATATATCTTCTAAGCTTGTGCCGGAAGGACGTATAAATCTTCCCAATCTGAAAAGGCTTTCGGGTGATTTTGTTATGTAGTTCAGTTTTTCGTTGCAGGTAATTGTACATTTAAAACCCAAAGACGCGATAAAGTCATCTTCGCTGTCGTCATATGCCCCGAATGGATAAACGAAAGTGCGGTTTTCAATATTCAAATTTTCCTCAAAAGACTCTTGCAGGGCAGTGATATCATCACGTAACATATCCTTGTATTTCTCCTGATCTTCACCGCTGTTTATCTTTGTTCCCAAGCGCTCGCCGCCGCTTTTGTGCATATTATAGCTGTGGTTTGCTACCTCTACTAAGCCGCTGTTAAGCATTTCTTTTAAGTTATCCCAAGTGCAGTGAGAATAATAGGCGTTTTCTTCGGGATTGTCGGAGTATTGCTGAGTATATGTTCCTATTACCGATATTACCGCTTTGCAGCCGTATTTCTTAAGCAGCGGATACACATACAGATAATTGTTGTAATATCCGTCGTCAAAGGTTAGCATTATCGGCTTTTTGGGCAATTCGAGATTATTATTGGTGTACGCAATAAGATCCTCGGGTGTAACGCAGGTATATCCGTGATCATCTATAAACTTCAAATCTTTCTCAAGCTCTGCAGGGGAAATTACATATTCGCCGTGCATTGCCGTATCCTTAAGCACGCTATGATACATTATTACAGGTAAGATAACCGTTTTTTCCGCTTTTTGAACCATTGCCGCAGGTTTATAGGGCTCGCTGTGAGAAAAAACGATAAACATACAAACTACGAGTATTACCGCTGCTGTTACTGTGGTAATAATTTTTTTGTCGGTTTTTATTATCCTGTACAACAGCACCATCTCCCGTATAATATATATTAGGCGGCAGACACATTTATTCTCACGTTTATATAAAACAAAAAGAGCGGCTTAACACAAATGTGCAAGTGAATTCCTAACATCACGGGTACTGACCGCCCTATAATGCTTTGCAACTCAACAAAGGTGAATAATTGGTGTTGAAAAGCTGAATAGTAGGTGTTTTACTTGACTTTAAATACAAAATAATATAGAATAACTGTCTCATATATTGAATAGGTGTGAAAATGATACACTAATTGTGAATACAGAAGGATAGGAGGTGCTTTGATTGGTTGAAAAACAGTTGCAGGCGAAGCATACAGACGCAATAATACACATGAACAAATTTGAGGGCTTTCATATGTGTTGCCTTAGGGGAGAAAAAAGACGTCATTGTTTGAATGACAGGATGTTAAACCTGTTAGGATATACAAAAGATGAATTCAATAACGTGTATAACGGTGATTATGTCGAATTAATTACGCCTGACTGCAAAGAGGCGTATTTGCAATTCGTTAAAGACATGGCTGCTCTTGAAACATCTGAATCGATAGAATACGGTATAAAATGTAAGAGCGGAGAAATTTTGTATTTTCGGGAAATAATGACATCAAGAACGATCGACAACGGAAGAATGTGCGGTTTTTGTGCTATTGAAAACATTACCGAGCAGGTTAAAGACGGCGCAGTAGGCAACGGTAAACCGGAAGCGACTCCTTACGGTATAATGTTCTGCACATGCGATGAATACCCGAGAATTAAATATATTAACCGTGAAATGTTAAAGCTGATCGGCGCCTCTCAATTTAGTGATTATAAGCTGTATGCGGATAATATTTTATTTATGGTTACTCACAATTGCCGTGAAAGCTTTGTAAATATTCTCGAAGAAGCAAAAGCATCGGGCATACCGCAGTTTATTAACAATGAGATAGTCAGAATAGACGGATCAAACGCAC
>JAEEHZ010000256.1 GCA_016281115.1 Clostridiaceae bacterium
AAATACAGTATGCTCAGGATTGGGATCGATGGCTTAAAATTATTTATGATATGAATCCGGAAACAAAAATTGTTGCGACAGGTTCGGCAAGCCCTGCCCTTATGAAAGGCAGTACGGAAAGCGGTGCAGGCAGATGGTCGGTAATAAGCGTACCTACGCTTTCATTTTATGAATATTGCGAACTGACAGGTTTAAGAAAGCCAAAACTAGATGCAAAATTAAAGGTTACTTCATTTTTAAACATGAGCAGGCAGCAGCAAACAGAAGTGATGCTTAAATTGACTGATATTCAAAAACATTTTAACAGATATTTGCAAGTGGGCGGTTTTCCGGAACTTGCGTTGGCAAGTAATGATATCACGGCGCAACAGATTATGCGCGAAGATGTTGTCGACAAGGTATTAAAGAGAGACTTACCATCTCTGTATAGCATAAGAAATCCTATAGAATTGGAGAGAATCTTTCTGTATTTGTGTAATGTTTCTTCAGAGATCGTATCCGTAGAAGCACTGACAAAGGAGTTAAACGGTGTTTCGAGACCTACTGTTGAAAATTATATTCGATATTTGGAAAGCGCTAACTTGATCTATCAAAGCTGGCCTGTAAATATTACCGGAAAAAAGGTCCTTAAGGCCAAGCCGAAAATATATATTGCCGATGCAGCTATCAGAAATGCTGTCTTGATGGATAACGATATGCTGACAAACCCTGAAGAAATGGGTAAAATTGTCGAAACGGCAGTATATAAGCATCTTACCGCATTTTATTATCAAAAATCAACTTCTGTAGGTTATTACAGAGGCGGGAAAAAAGATAAAGAAATTGATATTGTTGTAGAATACCCAAATACAAACAATTTGCTTGTGGAAGTAAAATACAGAAAAGAAGCGCCGATTCCGAGCGACAGTGCTATATGCGAGCTTTGCTCAAAGGCATCGGCAGCAATAATTATTACAAAAAGACCGGATGATTACGGCATTCACAATGCACCTGACGGGACAAATATGATAAGAATCCCTGCATATGCATTTTTATATTTGTTGGGTCATGCGGAAAAGAGCGGATTTTTCCCGGAAATATAAAAATATGCGCACCAAAACACAGATGATGTAAAAGTAACAATTTTAAAAATTACAGTACGATAAAAAAACAACTGATCGCAATTTATGCGGTCGGTTGTTTTTGCAGTATGACGGGCATGCCGTCAATCTGTGGTGAAAGTCCACGAGGGGCGTAGTTGCCAACGAACCCCAAAGCGACTCCCAAGGTTTGTATCGTGAGGTGCAGGCGAGAAGAAGGGATAGCGAAATCGTAGCCTGACGGACAGAAATCTGATACAAAGGCGCATACGGCGGATAAGTGGGCTACAAGTCACGAAGTCCAAAAGGCAACCGTAACCCGTATGCGTAAATCAGACAGGTAGACGAGGAAAGATTGACGACTTATCCCGTGAGGTCTCACGAACGGAGAAATCCGCAGTAACAACTAATCGTGAGAAGTCAGCAGAAGCCATAGTACCGAAAAATCGGGAAGGGCTGAACAATTCAAATGTCAAATGGAACTCTACATGTGAGTGTCAGTACTCGACGAGAGGCGAAGTAGCGAAGACGTAACGGAGTGAAAGTCTCATAGGAGATAGGGCAAATGACACGCAAGCAGAGGACGGAAAGGAGACGCCAAATGTCGCAACTTTTAGAGGAGATACTCAGTAAGGAAAACATGACACTTGCATACAAAAGCGTTAAAGCAAATAAAGGAGCAAGCGGAGTGGACGGGATATCTATGGAAGAAATCGACGAATATCTTAAGAAAAACTGGGTAGAGATACGCGAACAGATACGAAAGAGGAAATACAAGCCTCAGCCGGTGAAAAGAGTAGAAATCCCAAAACCAAACGGAGGGAAAAGGAATCTCGGAATACCGACAATCATAGACCGTATCATTGAACAGGCGATAGCGCAGAAATTGACGCCGATAGCAGAGCCGCATTTCAGCGACAATAGCTATGGCTTCAGACCGAAGCGCAGAGCACAGCAAGCAATAATCAAGTTGCTTGAATATCTCAATGACGGCTATACGTATATCGTAGATATCGACCTCGAAAAATTCTTTGACAATGTACCACAGGATAAACTCATGACATTGATAGGAAAACTCATACACGACCCAGACACAGAGTCTCTCATCCACAAATATCTCAAAGCAGGAGTTATGGTACGAGGAAGGTATGAGGAAACAGAAAAAGGGACACCGCAAGGAGGAAACCTATCGCCGTTACTATCAAACATTATGCTGAATGAGCTGGACAAAGAATTAGAAGCAAGAGGACTTCACTTTGTAAGGTATGCAGATGATTGTGTAATAGCAGTAGGCAGCAGTGCAGCGGCAAACAGAGTAATGCATACCATAACAAATTGGATAGAAAGAAAGCTCGGTCTGAAAGTTAACATGACAAAGACGAAAATCACAAAACCAATGGGCTTAAAATATCTTGGCTTCGGATTTTGGAAGGACAGTAAAGACGGAAAATGGAAAGCAAGACCGCATCAGGAGTCAGTAGCAAAATTCAAAAGGAAACTGAAACAGTTGACAAAACGCAGTTGGTCTATTGATATGGACACAAGAATCACCAAACTTAATCAGGTCATATTTGGGTGGATTAACTATTTCAAAATAGGGAACATGAAAAAGGCACTGACAATGATAGATGAGCACTTGAGAACACGCATGAGAATTATCATATGGAAACAGTGGAAGAAATCAGAAAAGCGAATATGGGGTTTGCGAAAGCTCGGAGCACCCGAGTGGATGGCAAGAAAATCAGCGGGGTTTGGTGACCACTATCAGGCAGTTGCCAAAACGACGGGATTGCACCTCATAAACAAAGAAATCCTCGCAAAGCGAGGACTCCAGAGTTGTTTGGATTATTATTTGAATTGAACCGCCGTATGCCGAACGGCACGTACGGTGGTGTGAGAGAGGCTACAAGTTAGCCTCTACTCGATTTTATAATATTTGATATATTTTAATTTATCCTTTATTTTCCTGAAAAAATGTGATAAAATATGATAAAATAAGCTTATAATGGGTAGGATGGAGGTGTTTGCTGTGAATCGCTTTGATCTTAAATCGGAATATAAACCAACAGGCGACCAGCCTGAGGCGATAAAATCACTTATAAACAGCATAAAAAGCGGAAACAGAGAGCAAACGCTTCTCGGTATTACAGGCTCGGGAAAAACATTTACCATGGCTAATGTTATAAACGAACTAAACAGACCTACCCTCGTTTTGGCGCATAACAAAACACTCGCCGCTCAGCTTTGCACAGAGTTTAAAACATTTTTTCCCAACAATGCCGTAGAATACTTTGTATCTTATTACGACTACTATCAACCCGAGGCATATGTCCCGTCTACCGATACCTATATAGAAAAAGACAGCTCCATTAATGATGAAATAGATAAATTAAGACACTCTGCAACGCTTGCTTTGTCGGAAAGAAGAGACGTTATAATTGTTGCGAGCGTTTCGTGCATATACAGCCTCGGTAACCCGATAGATTACAGAAATATGGTAATATCGCTCCGCCCGGGTATGACAAAACCCAGAGATGAGCTTTTAAGTAAGCTTGTTGAATTGCAATATGAAAGAAACGATATTAATTTTGTCCGCAATAAATTCCGTGTAAGAGGCGACGTTGTGGAGATATTTCCTGCGTCGTCAGCAAACGCCGTTATAAGGGTTGAATTTTTCGGAGATGAAATAGACCGCATTTGTGAGATAAACCCTACGACAGGCGAGCTTATGGCAACGCTGAGGCACGCGGCTATATACCCTGCTTCTCACTATATTGTTCCGCCTGAAAAAATGGAAGATGCCATTGCGGAAATACGCAGAGAGCTTGAAGAGCGTGTTTCTTATTTTGAAGGCTGCGGCAAGCTTATAGAAGCCCAACGTATACGCCAAAGAACGGAATACGATATGGAGATGCTCAGAGAAATAGGCTTTTGCACGGGAATAGAAAATTATTCACGAATACTTTCGGGCAGAGAGCCGGGTAGCACGCCTTATACATTACTTGATTATTTTCCAAAAGACTTTTTGCTGTTTGTAGACGAATCTCACGTTACACTGCCGCAGGTGCGCGGTATGTACGCAGGAGACAGAGCCCGCAAGCAAAGCCTTGTTGAGTACGGTTTCAGACTGCCGAGCGCCTTTGACAACAGACCGCTTAATTTTGACGAGTTTTATAAACATATAAACCAGGCTGTGTTTGTAAGCGCGACACCGGGCGACTTTGAACTTGAAAAAAGCCAGACCGTAACTGAGCAGATCATCCGCCCGACGGGACTTCTTGACCCCGATGTAAGCGTGCGACCTGTTGAAGGTCAGCTTGATGATCTTGTGTCTGAGATAAATATAAGGGCAGAAAAGAATCAACGCACACTGGTTACTACTCTTACCAAAAAAATGGCGGAAAATCTTACCGAATATTTCACAACGCTTGGTATAAGAGTAAGATATATGCACCACGATATTGACACCGTTGAGCGTATGGAAATACTCAGAGACCTTCGCTTGGGTGAGTTTGACGTGCTTGTGGGTATTAACCTTTTAAGAGAAGGACTTGATATCCCCGAGGTGTCGCTTGTTGCGATACTCGACGCTGACAAAGAAGGCTTTTTGCGCAGCGCACGTTCGCTTATACAAACAATGGGGCGTGCCGCGCGAAACAGTGAGGGTATGGTAATAATGTACGCAGATATCGTTACGCCTTCTATGGAGACAGCGATAAAAGAAACGCTTCGCCGCCGTACCATACAAATGGAATACAACGAAAAGCACGGTATAACACCAAAGACGATAATAAAGGCTGTGTCAGATATTCCTGAGATTTCAACCCACGCAAATGACGAAAGATTAAACGGCAAAAAGCTTTCAAAAGCCGAGCGGCAAAAGCTCATAGAACAACTAACAAAAGAAATGCGCGCGGCGGCAAAGCTGCTTGAATTTGAGCACGCCGCTTATTTGAGAGATAAAATAGCTAAGTTAAGAAAATCCGATAACCATTAATATAGAAAGAGGTACAATAAAATGTCCCCTAAAATAAAAAACACCTACGATAACGAGAGCATAACTTCTTTAAAAGGTGCTGACCGTGTGCGTAAGCGCCCTGCGGTTATATTTGGCAGTGACGGCATTGAAGGATGCCAACATTCATTTTTTGAGATACTTTCAAACTCGATAGACGAAGCCCGTGAGGGTTATGGCAGCCTTATTACCGTTACCTGTTACGAAGATCTGTCCATAGAGGTAGAGGATCACGGCAGAGGTATACCCGTTGACTATAATAATAACGAAGGCTGCTACAACTGGGAACTTGTCTTTTGCGAAATGTACGCAGGAGGTAAATACAAAAACGACACAGGCGAGAACTATGAGTTTTCACTTGGACTCAACGGCTTGGGCCTTTGCGCAACACAATATTCTTCCGAGTATATGGATGTTGATATCCGCCGTGACGGTTACAGATATACTCTGCACTTTGAAAAAGGCGAAAACATAGGCGGTCTTAAGCAGGAAAAATACGCTAAATCCGACACAGGGACAAAAATCAAATGGAAACCCGATTTAGAGGTTTTCACCGATATCAACATTCAAAAAGATTATTTCAGAGATGTAATTAAAAAACAGGCTATAGTAAATTCAGGTGTAAAATTTATACTGAGGTTCCAAAACGGAAAAACATTTGAAAAAGAGGAATATTTTTACGTTAACGGAATAACCGACTATGTAAACGAGCTGGTAGGTCAGGACGGACTTACAACAATACAAAGCTGGAGCACGGAGCGTATGGTGCGCGACCGTGACGACAAGCCCGAATACAAAACAAAATTTAATGTTGCCGTCGCGTTTTCAAACAAGATAAAGCTTGCGCAGTATTTTCATAATTCAAGTTACTTAGAATATGGCGGAGCGCCCGAAAAAGCTGTTAAGAACGCGTTTGTTTATCAAATAGATAACTACCTTAAAAGCAACGGAAAATATAACAAAAACGAGAGTAAAATAAGCTTTGTAGACGTTGAGGATTGCCTTGTTATAGTAATATCAAGCTTTTCGAGCGTAACA
>JAEEHZ010000257.1 GCA_016281115.1 Clostridiaceae bacterium
AATAAAAGATATTAAATTCGGAAAAATATCGGAAAAAATTACATGGCAGGTAAGTTTGAGATAAAAAGAAATCTCGAAAGCAACTGTTTAAGCCACTTTCGAGATTATAAGGGATGGTGCGAGTGATGGGACTTGAACCCATACGTCGGTTGACACACGCCCCTCAAACGTGCCTGTCTGCCTATTCCAGCACACTCGCTCACAACGCTTGATATTCTACCACAGGAGTTTGCGTTTGTCAAGAACAAATTTAAAAGTTTTTGTATTTTATGAACTGTAAGATAAATTATCCCGTATTGTGGGCTTTGAGGCATTGAAATAATTACTTCTGCATTCCATTTTGGTGAGAAATTACAATTGAAAAATATCAATTAATATGATAAAATGCGGTATATTAATGAGGAAGAGGTGAGATTATGCAAAACACGAAAATCAAAGAATTAAGGAGAAAAGCTATGTCTCTTCCTCTTACTCCCGGCGTCTATATTATGAAAAACAAAAGCAAAGACGTTATATACATCGGCAAAGCAAAGGCGCTTAAAAACAGGGTCAGTCAATATTTCGGCTCACAAAACAACCACTCCGACAAAGTGCGTAAAATGGTGGAAAATGTCGATGATTTTGATTATATATTGACCGACAGCGAATACGAAGCCCTCATCCTCGAGTGCAGCCTTATAAAACAGCATATGCCGAAATATAACATTTTACTTAAAGACGATAAAGGATACAGCTATATAAAAATATCAAAGCCCCCCTGGTCAAAAATAACAGCGGCAAAACAGATAATTGAGGACGGCTCGGATTATTTGGGACCGTATTACAGCAGCTATTATGTGAAAAACGCTGTCGAAGAAGCAAATAAAATATTTAAGCTCCCAACCTGTACCAGAAGATTTCCTCAGGAGTTCGGCAAAGGGCGCCCTTGCCTTAATTATCATATAAAACAGTGCTCTGCGCCGTGCAGAGGAAGAATAAGCCAATCTGAATATCAAAATAATATTAATGATGCGATAAGCTTTTTGAAAAGCGGCGGAAATATTTCTATTAAGGATATGGAAAGCCGTATGCTCGAAGCCTCAGAAAATATGGAATATGAACTTGCCGCCAAGTTGAGGGACAGAATAAACGCCGTTAAAAAAATGACCCAAAAGCAAAAGGTAGTGAGCGTTAACGTGCAAAAGCAAGACGTTGTTTCGTTTGCAGGCGACAGTAACCTCGGGTGTTTTTCAATAATAAGATTTGACAATGGGCGGCTGTATGATAAGGAGGATTTTATAATCCGCGAGCCCGGCGACGCTTCTTCGGCAATGTCCGAATTCTTAGAGCAATACTACACGATACGTGACACAGCCCCTCCGCATATATATGTAAATATACTGCCGGAAGATTATGAGATCTTGCAGGAATGGCTTACTCAAAAAGCAGGAAGAAAAGCGCATATATCGGTTCCGCAAAGAGGAGAGCAGGCGCAGCTCATTTCAATGTGTAAGAATAACGCTATAGAACAGCTTGCACAGCAAAAGGGTTACAGAGGAAGCGATGAAGCGGCTCTTGAAGAGCTGAGCGGTCTGTTAGGGCTTGAAAAGATACCTGAATTTATTGAATCATATGATATATCCAATCTTTCGGGCGAAAACAATGTGGCAGGCATGATAGTTTTCCGCAACGGCAAGCCTTATAAACAGGCTTATCGTAAATTTGAGATAAAAGGCTTTGCAGGTCAGGATGATTACGCCTCTATGGCGGAGGTTTTGACAAGAAGATTTGACGAATACATTTCAGCTAAAAGTAATAATAAAACAGAAGGCTTTGGTAGGCTACCCGATCTGATATTGCTTGACGGAGGCAAGGGGCAGGTATCCGCGGTTCGCCCTGTGTTGCAAAAATACGGACTCAATATACCGCTTTTCGGTATGGTAAAGGATAATAAACACCGTACAAGGGCGATAACTACCGAGGGCAAAGAAACAGAGATAATATCAAAACGCAAGGCTTTTACTCTCATTTCTCAAATACAGGAAGAGGTCCATCGCTTCGCAATATCTTATCACAGACAAAAGAGAGATAAAAAGACATTCAAAAGCTCTCTCACTCAAATTGACGGAATAGGCGAGACCCGCGCAAAAGCTTTGCTCAAATACTTTAAGACGATATCGCGCATATCTCAGGCAGACATAAAGGAGCTTGAAAATGCCCCCACAATGACAAAACCCGCAGCCGTTACCGTGTATAACTATTTTCACAAAAGCAATAAAGAATAAAATAAGCCGTTTTTCATAATATATTGAAAAACGGCTTGTTTACTGCGTATAAAAGCAAAAGTGTAAGCATAACTTGTAATAAAACAGGTCATTTACAAAAGGGTGCTTACATATTATGCTTGAAAATTTTAAAACTACCAAAAAGTGTATAGTTACGGCTCTGTTATCTGCAGTGTTGCTGTTTGCGACGCTGCTTTACGGGTGCAGCGCCGCGAATATAACTGCGTGTGAATATCCGAATATAAGCTATCCTTATATAATAGAGTTTATTAATAACGATATTACCGTACAGGGCGAGATTAATTACATAAACTCAAATAATTTAACCGTTACATATTCATCTCCCGAAACCGTAAAAGGCTTCTCGGTTGCCGTAAACGGCGACAGATGCAATCTGTCATTTAAAGATATGACAAGCAAGGACAACGTAATACCGTTTGCACCCGATTCTCCCGTAGATGTAGTTATAAACGCATTTAAATGCTGCGAGAACGGTAACGCGGAGCTTCTTTGGAGCAAGACCGGACAGTGCTGTTACACAGCCGCAAAGGAATCTAAAGAGTACAAAATAATATGCGACTCAAAAACAGGCAACATAGAGGAAATAATCTTTCAGGATAAGAAAATAGATCTGGAGCCAAAAACAGAACCGGCAGCTTAGTTAATAAACTGCCGGTTTTAAAATAATTATTTTTCAGCGGGGTTGTTTTCTTCTGCTTTTTTCTTTCTTCCGAAGAAAGATCTCTTTTCGTCCTCTGCCTTTTTAGCTGTGGGAACCTCTTTAACCGTGTCTATGGAAGAAATTGCCCAACGTTTTATGCGAATGTGGCTTCTGTCAGATGATGTTTCTATTATCAGTGAATCTGAATCGTCGTCTTTTATGCTCACAACTCTGCCCATAATGCCGCCTATCGTTGTTATCTCGTCACCTATTTCAAGATTATTGCGCATTTCCGCTTCTTGCTTTTTCTTTTTAGACTGCGGTCTTATCAGTATGAAATAAAATGCCGCTATAATAACAGCGTATACTATAAGTATTGTGTAGCTTGAGCCCTGGGCTGCCGCTGCGTCTGTGGCAGCCGCTGCGCCGTCAAGTAAATTAAAATGCATATTTTTTCCTCCAAAATTAAATTCAACTCAACTAGTATAACAGATTTATATTTATGTTTCAATCCTTTTAATAAAATTTTTTTCCGTATCGCAGAAGCTTCCATAATTTATCCGATTTTTTACCAAATTGATAAATAGTTCTTGATTTTTCGGCGATATTAATGTATAATAACGGTTGTTATCGGCTATGTTTATGTTCATACATTCGGATATGCAAACGGCAGGCGCTGTGCGGCATTTCGCCGTGAACCATGTCAGGCGGGGAACCGAGCAGCATTAAGCGGTTTGTTTTGCGCGATACAGTTAGTCTGTCGCTTGCATATTCGAGTGTATGTATTTTTTTATGAGACGGCAGGTGAGGTAAATGTATCAGGTTTTGTACAGGAAATGGCGCCCGAAAACATTTGATGATGTAAGCGGTCAGCCGCAGGTAACTCAAACACTTAAAAATCAGCTTGACGCCGGGAGGATTTCCCACGCATACTTATTTACGGGTTCCAGGGGTACAGGCAAAACGACCTGCGCCAAAATACTTGCAAAAGCTGTGAATTGCCTTGACCTTAAAAACGGCAATCCCTGCGGAGAGTGCGAGATCTGCAAGGGTATTGAATCGGGCAGGATATTAGATGTTACCGAAATGGACGCCGCGAGCAACAACCACGTTGAGGACATAAAAAATCTCATTGATGAGGTAAGCTATTCCCCAAGTGAGGCTAAATACAGGGTATATATTGTGGACGAGGTGCATATGCTCACAAAATCCGCATTTAACGCTTTGCTTAAAACCCTTGAAGAGCCGCCCGCTCACGTTGTGTTTATTTTGGCAACAACAGAAATCCACGAACTGCCAGCCACCATAATTTCACGCTGTCAGCGTTTTGATTTTCGAAGAATTGATCCTCAGGTGATAGCGGACAGGCTTATGTATGTTGCACAGCAGGAAAACGTCACATTAGAGCGTGACGCAGCACTGCTTATAGCAGCGCTTTCCGACGGTGCGTTGAGAGACGCTTTGTCTATCCTTGACCGTGCGATAAACACAGACACCGTTGTAACGGCAGATGTTGTAAGACGTTTGGCAGGCATAGCGGACAGGGATCATCTTTACAGAATATCCGACAGCATAATAAAAGCCGATGCCGATGAGATTTTGAAGATCGTTGAAGAGCTACACAATTCATCTATGGATTGCCTAAGGCTTTGCAAAGAGCTTATCTCTCATTACAGATCAATTATGCTCATAAAAACCATGAAAACTCCACGAGATCTGCTTATTATGACCGACGATGAGTTTTCAAAGGGGAAAGCCATCGCCGAAAAAATGTCTCTTGAAAGAATAACGTACACACTGAATGTACTTTTTTTAGCAAACGAAAAAATTCTTCGAGGTGCCGATTCACGTACCGAGCTTGAACTTGCGCTTGTAAGGCTTTGTATGCCGCAGCTTGATGATAACATCGAGGCTGTTCTTGCCCGTGTTTCGGATCTGGAGCAGGCAGTAAAGTACGGCGTTTTAAGCCCTGCAGAGCAGGAAGAACGCTCAGAGAAACAGCCGGAACCGGAAAAAGACGGTATCCCCGGCGAGAGCCAGTCTCCCGCAGAGCCCGTGTATGTCAAACGTGATTTCGGCAAAAAATCTGCCCCCAAAATTGAAGACACGGTCAAAAGCGAGCCGTTGCCCGAAGCAGTTACCCCTCAGCGCCCGAAATTTGACGCTGAAGAGTTAAGGCGAAACGCCAAGCCCTTTGAACAATGGAGCGAAGTACTGTCAATTATGAATAAATATTCGAAGGCGATAGCTTCCGCTTTTGAAGGGACAACTGCTTATGTAAGCGGAGAATATTTGCTTATAGACTCCGATAACGATATGCCGTTTTTGCTTTTGAAGCAATCTGCTCAAAGAGACAAAATGCGTGCCTCAATAAGGCAGGTTACAGGCAAGGTTTATAAGCTCGGGCCGTATAAGCAGTCGAATACCGTCAACAAATCGGACCCGCTGGAAGAATTTTCGGAAAACGCAAAAAAACTGGGTATAAACATTACAACAGAGAATAATTAATAACTATTTAAGAAAAATCGGAGGAAAATCAATATGAAAGCAAGATTACCGCAAAATTTTCAGGGCTCTCAGGGAGCACCGTCAAATATGCAGCAACTGGCAAGACAGGCTCAAAAAATGCAGGAAGAAATGGAAAACGCCACTGCGGCGCTTGAAGAAAAAGAATATTCCGCAACAGCAGGCGGCGGCGCTGTTACCGCTGTTGTTACAGGCAATTTGCAGGTTCAAAGTATAGATATCAAGTCCGAGGTCATAGACCCCGAAGATCCCGAGATGCTCGCCGATCTTGTTATAGCGGCGGTAAATGAGGCAATTCGTAACGCAAACGAGGAAAAAGAGAGCGTTATGAGCAAAATATCCGGCGGAATCAACATTCCGGGGCTGTTCTGATATGGGATATAATGTTGCTCCGCTCGATAAATTAATAGACGAATTTGAGCGTTTGCCCAATATCGGACATAAATCGGCACAGCGCTTGGCGTATCATATACTCACTCTGCCCCAAAAGAGGGTAGAGGAGTTTGCCGAAGCGCTCATTAAAGCAAAGAAAGACATACATTTTTGCAAGGATTGCTGTAACCTTACGGACAAGGAGCTTTGCCCCGTATGCGAAAACGAAAAGCGTGACCACAGCGTTATATGTGTTGTTGAGCATCCCAGAGATGTAATTGCCATGGAGCGTACACAGGAATATGAGGGCGTTTATCATGTTTTGCACGGTGCCATATCGCCGCTTTCGGGTATAGGACCCGAGCAGTTGCATATTAAAGAGCTTATTTCACGTGTTGCAGGGGGAAATGTGTCTGAGGTCATTATGGCTACAAACCCGACAGTAGAGGGCGAAGCCACAGCGGTGTATATCTCAAAGCTTTTAAAGCCGCTTGGTGTTAAGGTGACACATTTAGCATACGGTATACCTGTCGGCGCAGATCTCACATATGCCGACGAGGTCACTTTGGCGCGCGCTTTGGAAGGACGAACAATTCTTTAAAATCAAAAATGAGGAGTTAGGATGATTTTCTGTGTACTCCTCATTCCTCATTTTTGATTTTGTTGACCGAGAGGTGCATATATTGGAAAATAACGGAATAAAGATTATTGCGCAGAATAAAAAGGCTTATCACGATTATTTTGTAGATGAGAAATACGAAGCGGGAATAGAACTTTGCGGAACAGAGGTAAAGTCCGTGCGCAACGGAAACGTTAACTTGAAAGACAGTTGGTGCGGAATAGTAAACGGAGAAATATTTGTTAACGGTATGCACATAAGCCCATATGAACAGGGCAATATTTTCAACCGCGACCCACTGCGTGTGCGCCGCTTACTTATGCACAAAAGAGAAATAAATAAACTTTATTCTTCCGTTAAACAGGCGGGTTATTCCATTGTGCCGCTTTCAATGTATTTTAAAGGCTCGCGCGTTAAGCTTGAAGTGGGGCTTTGCCGAGGCAAAAAGCTTTACGATAAACGTGACGCAATGGCGGCAAAAAGTGCAAAAAGAGAAATGGAAAGATCACTTAAAGAAAGAAATACAAAATTTTAAAACGAACAGAACACCGTAAATATATTTAAAACTAATCTACTGATTATACTTGGGAGTGTACATAAATGAAAGTAATTGAAGCCATTATACTTGGTATTGTTCAGGGACTTACCGAGTTTTTGCCTGTATCGAGCAGCGGACACCTTTCAATAGTGAAAGCGCTTATGGGTGTGGACCTGGAAAGCAATCTGTTTATGAACGTAATGCTTCATATAGGAACGCTCGTGGCTGTAATAATATGTTACAGAAAGCTTATCGCCCGCCTTATTATTGAATTCTTTTCGATGATAAAAGATATATTTACGGGCAAATTTACTTTTAAGAAAATGAACGACAGCCGCAATATGATATTTATGCTTATTATTGCGTTACTTCCGCTGTTTTTGTTGTTTATCCCCCTGCCGTTTACCGACGGTGTAAACTTAAAGGATCTGGCTGAGGTATTCGGCACAACACCTTATCTGTGGCTTGTGGGTGCATCACTTATTCTTACTTCTGTATTTTTGACATTGGGTATAGTACTCAATAAATATAATATTCCGCGCAACAGAATCAAAACGAGATACAACGCATTCGATGCGCTGGTTGTGGGTATCGCTCAGTGCTTTGCGGCAGTGCTTTCGGGTTTTTCGCGCTCGGGTTCAACGCTTGCCGTGGGGCAGATGAGAGGCATAGACAAACAAACTGCGCTTGATTTTTCGTTTGTATTGGGCATACCTTCAATTTTCGCCGCTGCCGTTCTCGAACTTAAGGACGCTGTATCTGCCGAAGCAAACCCTATAAGCACAATAGGCATTTTGCCTATATTAACGGGAATAGTTGTTTCGGCTGTTGTGGGAATAGGCGCCATAAAGCTCTTTAAATGGATGCTTTCAAAGGACAGAACATATATTTTCGCCATATACACAGCCGCAGTCGGCTTGGCGACCGTTATATATTCCTTTGTGAGATAAGTTATGAGGTGAAATAAAAATTGGCTCAGCAACCAAAAAAGAAAAATACGTCAAAAAAAAGCGGAGGCGTGTCCTCCAAGCCTAAAACATCAAATAAACAGAATAACGTTTCACAAAATAAGAGCGAAAACATTCAAAGCTCACCTGCAAAGGGTGTAGTTTTGTTTGTTTTTGCAATTTTGCTTTTATTCATAATAGTTTTCAGGGGAGAAAACCTTTGGTTTATTATGCACAACTTTATGCTTTGGCTGGGCGGCATATTTGCCGTAGCATTGCCGGCACTGCTTATTTATTTTTCTGTTACAACTGCAACGGGACAAAAAAAGCTTAATTATAAATTTGTAATGTCTGTGCTTATTGTCGTGTTCTTATCTACCGTTATAAATCTGTTTTTGGATAACGACTGTGCAGGCTACGGCGATTATTTTAAAAAACTCGGAAATCTGTCAAGCGGCAACGACGTTTTCTTCGGTACAGGCTTGCTTGGAAATATTCTGGGGCTTGCACTCAGGGCATTACTTGGTTTAAACGGCGCAAAAATCACATCTGTGCTTTTGCTTGCGCTTTTCGTAATGCTTATTTGCGGTATTACAATGGCAAATATAACAAACACATTTAAAAAGCCCGTAGATAAAATCAAAGTTGCTAACGAGCAGATGATCTCACGTGCGAAAAAGCGTCGTGAAGAAAAATCGGAACAGCAGAATGAATCTGATACACCTCAGCAAATTTCGTTTGATGATGAAGTTATAGATATCCCTCTTGAAGGCGGCGGCGTAAATAAAAAGAACTCTGACGAAAAAGCGGACAGGCTTAAAAACGCCGTTACAAGTATGAATATATTATCGCAAAAAAGCACAGCGGCGAATACAGACATTGATGCTGGATCTATAAACGTTACCTCACAAAACGACTTCCCCGATGACGAATACATAAGACAAGCCATATCTCACGGAAGCACAAATTACAAAGCCGTTGAATTTGAGCCGAACACGGGTTTAGGTGAGCCTCAACCGCAAGACGGTCACGACTCAAAGACTGTAAAAGTAAAGCCCGTAAAAGCACATCACGAAAAGGGCGATATTTCAGATGTGCATATTGATATTTACAAAACGCCCAAGTCAAACAAAAAGACGGCAGAGGAAACTGCCGCTTTGGGCAAGGCGATAAGAGAAGAAATAAGGCAAAACGCTTTATCCGAGAATGAAAACGAAGAATACAGATTCCCCCCCGTTGAGCTGCTTACCCCTGCCAGAGAAACAGACGACACGGGAATAATAGACGAGCTGCATTACAATGCGGACAAGCTTATAAGAACGCTTGAAAGCTTTAATGTTAAGGCAAGCATAGTGAACATTTGCAGAGGTCCTTCTGTTACACGCTATGAGATACAGCCTGCCCCCGGTGTGAAAATAAGCAGAATTACCAATTTGGCAGACGATATCGCGCTTAATCTTGCTGCAATAGGCGTCCGTATAGAAGCACCTATACCCGGTAAAGCTGCTGTGGGAATAGAAGTGCCTAACAAAACGGTAAGTATGGTATCTATGCGTGAGCTGATAGAATCAGATACGTTTACGGGCGCTAAAAGCCGCCTGTCCTGCGTAATAGGCAGAGATATTTCGGGCGACATAATGGCAATTGACCTTGCAAAACTGCCTCACCTGCTTATTGCGGGTACTACGGGTTCGGGTAAATCGGTTTGTGTAAATTCAATTCTTTTGAGTATCTTATACAAGGCTAAGCCCGACGAAGTCAAGCTTATACTTATAGACCCCAAAATGGTTGAGTTCTCAAAATATAAGAGCATACCGCATTTGCTGATACCCGTTGTGTCCGACCCCAAAAAGGCGGCAGGTGCATTAAACTGGGCAGTTAATGAAATGCTTGAAAGATACAAAGCCTTTTCCGAGTGCGGCGTAAGAGATATCCACGGATATAACAAGCTTGTAGATAATAACATAGAGCGTATACGTGCGGCTGAAGAAAAAGGTGAAGAAGAACCCGATTTTCAACCTTCTGCCCGTATGCCGCAGATAGTTATAGCAATAGACGAGCTTTCAGACTTGATGATGGCGGCGCCCAAAGAAGTTGAAGACTCAATTTTCCGTTTGGCGCAAATGGCGCGTGCCGCAGGAATGCACCTTGTTGTAGCAACGCAAAGACCTTCAACGGACGTTATTACAGGCGTTATAAAAGCAAACATACCAAGCCGTATTGCCCTTAAGGTTTCGTCTAACGTGGACTCGAGAACAATACTTGACGCAGGCGGCGCCGAAAAGCTTATAGGCAAGGGCGATATGCTCTGTAGTCCTGTCGGAGTTTCAAAGCCTGTGAGAGTTCAGGGCGGCTTTGCCTCAGACGAAGAAATTGAGAATATTACGGAATTTATCAAAAAT
>JAEEHZ010000258.1 GCA_016281115.1 Clostridiaceae bacterium
AACGCCGTTTATAAGCTCTTTTGCAAAATCACTTATAACGATTTCCCTGCTTTCTTCGGCGTTATTTATGAGCTCTTCGAACGGAGAATCGTTATAGCATTTTTCAAAGAGAAGTGCAAACGCCTCTTCTCTGCTTTGGCGTCTCGATACAAAATCACGTTTAACCATAATCACGCAAATACAGATTTGAAAAAGCAAATCTGAAACCTTTCTGCAAAATTTACGTTATTATAACAATATTTCAGTTCATTATATCACATTATTACATATATTTAAAGTAATTTTTATCAAAAAATTAAATGTCAGACAAAAAAATTAAATTTTCACCAAACAAGTTAAAAAAAATAAAAAGCAAGAAAAAAGCGCCTCCGAATAATCAGAGACGCTGGTTATATTTCGTTTCAGCGATTGTCGTAATAGTAATCATTGCCTTCTCTTATCGAATCCACCTCATCCTCTACAATAAACTCCAAAAAGAATATGATCTTCGCGAGTATAAGCACAATAGAGGCCACAATGGCTATTTGAGAATACCATGACCCGAGTCCTCTGTATTTAAAAAGTACTACGAAAAACAGCGGATGGATTATAAATTCCAGCACAGAAGAAAACCTCGGTAAAAGGCACAGGAACACAAAAAACGCTACATAACATATAAGCGAAAGCGTTGCATTTCTTATGTATGCGTTGTATTTGTAAACAAGGACACTTGAGGTCACGGCACACACATAATCAAGCTGAAGCATTGTAAGTAAAAAAGGCATAACAACCTTGAACACAATATAATAAATCGTTCTGTGTTTCCCTATAAAAACTCTGATCTTTTGCTTTAGCGTTAACTTAAGTTTACTTATACCCATAAAATATAACTCCTATATATTACAGTTATTATTTTTTCAAAAACGCGGCGCCTACAACCCCGGCGTCATTACCCAAGGAAGCAATACAAACTTTTGTTTGTTTATTGTTATGCTTTGTGTAGCGCTCTTTTTCTATAATTTTCATAACGGGGTCAAGCAAATTTTCGCCTTCACGGCTAATTCCTCCGCCAATGCACAGCACATCCGGCTGAAAAATATTTATCGTGTTTACCAGCCCGCAAGCCAAATATGATATGTAATCATCCACAACACGCGAGCCTGTTTTATCGCCGGCTTTTTTAGCGCTGAAGGCTGTCATACCCGTTATTTTTTTAATATCGCCGTTTACCGACTTCAGTATGTAAGAATTGAGCGGGTTTTCCTTTTGCACGGCTTCTTTTGTTAATTCTATAAGACCTGTGGCAGAGGCATAAGCCTCCCAACAACCCTTTCTTCCGCACGCACACTCTTTTCCGTCTTTTACGATTACCATATGTCCCATTTCTGCGCCTGCGTAATTAGAACCGCTGTATATTTCACCGTTAATTATTATACCGCCGCCGACGCCTGTGCCAAGCGTGATTACAACGGCGTTGCGCGCTCCCTTTGCGGCTCCCGCCAAATATTCACCGTATGCAGCGCAGTTGGCGTCGTTTTCGATGAATACGGGCTTTGCCATACGCTCTGTCCTCATCTTTACTATCTTCCAATTATGAAATCCGAGATTGGCGCTGTATTCCACTATGCCTGTGTCTTTATTCACCGCTCCGGGTACACCTATTCCCACACATTCTATATCGTCTGTGGTAATATTTGCTTTGGCAAGTGCTTTTACAGCCGCCGCGACCATAGAATCACAAATTTCGGCTTCCGGGCGCGGAGCAGCGGTCTTTACCTCCGCCTTTGATATTATCTTATAATCGTCGTTAAGTACGCCTGCAACTATGTTGGTACCGCCTAAATCAATTCCTAAATGATACATAAATCCTTATTCGGCACAACTGCCGTTTCCTTTCAATTACTAAAACTGTGTTATAAGCTGAGCAATATATTTTTGTATCAGAACAACATCGTCAAGCGATATTTCGCTGTCTTTGCTTGCATCTGCTACCGCGCTTTGCACCACGTTAAAATCTACCAGCTTCGCAAGATATTTTTGTATTTCTACAACATCTTCAAGCGTTATTTGTCCGTCTTGGTTTACGTCACCTATCAAATAAGAGTCTTTGTCACTGTCATTATCGGAAGAATTGTAAATATCGTTTACAGCATCGTCGTGTATCAAAGACATATAGTGTTCCGGAAAATGTGCGTATAAAGCTCCGTTTATTGTTTTCTGCAAATCAAAATCATATTTCAGTTTTATCAAATTGCTTACAGCTGAGATTAATTCGTTGTTTTCTATCGAATCTCCCGGAGAGTTTTGAGAATCTCCTTCAAAAGACGACGCCATTGCTTTCATAATAGAGCTTTGCAAACTGAAATATCCCTGTTCGCTTACCGAATCGGTTACAACTTCCAAAATCTGGTTTACTATTTGAGTATGCTCCGGGCTACACGGTACTACGCCCTCATATTTCGTATCTTTTAATAATTCGTTAAAATACTGCTGTGCAGTATCACTCATTGTGTCGGGAAGATAAATTATATTTCCGTATGTAGAGAATCCCCATTTCTCGGGTGCCATCATAGGTATAACGTCGCTGGGTGAATTGATAACAAATATGTTTTTATCGGCCTCGCAGTTAACATCACACTCTCTGGCGCCTGCGGGGCACGCAAATTGATAAGAATAAATGTTTTCGGGTGATATATATTGTGAAACTAAATCGCTTCTGCTTGCAGCGCCCGTATTTATTGTATGCGAAATCAGGTTGGCAACAGACGCGCCGCGGCTGTAGCCTGAGATCCACAGTTTTACATCGCCCTTAAATGACGATCTGTTATCTCTTATATACTCGTTTAAGGCTTCGTATACCTGTTTTGCGGCTGTTCTGAATCCATAATGTTCCAAATTGCTGTTTACGGTGTCATAATCTCCGAAAATATGAAGATTGCTTACCCATTCTCCGCCGTAGTTACCGCCTCTTATAATCACCGAGAGCAACGTATCTTTTTTTCCGTAAGCTCCCGAAATTTCCTTTTGCGCAAAAGCAAATGCAACCTTATCGTCCATACTTGTAATGGGTACATTATAATTATAAAATTCAGCGTTTCTAAAACCCATTGACTTATAAGTTTTTCTTATGTTGCTGTCTGCAGAGAATTTGTCTTTGTCACTGCTTTTCATGTATTCGGGCGAACTGAAAGCCGACATAGACATTGCTAAGGACAAAACAGACATTTTCGGGCTGTATTTTTTGTTATCGCGATAAAAATAACTGTCGCTGTAGGGGCAAAGATACTCAATTGTGGTATCAGCCATAGTGCAAATGTAAAGCTTTTCGTTGAATTCACCTGAATATGCCGCCGCGTTTTTTACCGCGGCACAGCCGAATATCATCGCAAAGGCTATTGCAGTACATAAGAATCTTTTCATTATCGTCCACCCCGAAAAACATATTCCCATACTCGTTAGTATTTTAACACACTTTATCGTCATAAATCAAGCACTATTTAAAATAATTTTATATTAATCAATCAAAGCGAAAGTAATAAATATTGATTTTTTTGTTTATAATGCTTGATTATGTTTGGCAGATACTGTATAATAAGGTTGTATATTTTGCGGATGATATGAATATTATTTAACAATGACATATATGAGATCAAATAAACAGGAGGTTTTACGAAAATATGTTTAAATTGGTTTTCAAAAAAATAATCCCTGTCATACTCTCTGTCTGCCTTGTGATAGGTGTGACCTATAAATTTACGACCCGCACATACGCCGAGGTAACTCAGGACGATATAGACGCTATAAAAGAGCGTCAAAGCGAGCTTGAGAAGCTTGATTCCGAACTTGACGCAGAAATTGAAACAGCCCGTTCGGATATTTCCAAGCAAAAAGATCTGTGCGTTGCGCTTGAGAAGAAAATAGATAATCAGCAAAGTGAAATCGACTCTGTCTTACAGGCAATAGATATCTTAAACGACGAAATTTCCGAAAAAGAAGCCGCGATTGCAGATGTTCAAAACGAAATCGACAGCGACACGGAACGTCTGCGTCAGAGGATAAAATCTCTTTATCTGGCAGGTGACACCACCACACTTGAGATAATATTGGGAGCCAAAGATTTTGACGACCTGCTTGATAAATCTTATGTAATTAAACAAATGGGCGAAGCCGACGCAAAAATCGTTGACGATCTCAACTCAAATATGGAATCCATACGTGAAGAAAAAGAGATAATAGAGTCCGACAAAGACGAATTGCTCACACAAAAAGCAAAGCTTGAAACTAAGATGGCGGAATTAAACGAGCTTCAGTCTGAGTATAACACCGTACTTTCCGGGCTTGAGGATTACAAATCCGAGCTTGAAGCCCAGAAAAGCGCAAACGCATCCGAAAAGAAAAGCCTTGTAAACGAATTGAATGAAGCCGAGGCAGAGCTTGCGGCTCAATATGCGGCTCAACAGAACTCAGATAACGGCTCGAACTACACATCTTATATAGACCCTTACGCATATGTATCATCAGGCAGCGGATATTGCTGGCCTGCCCCGCAATGCTCGATAATAACAGCCTATTGGGGCGACGACAGAGGTCACAAGGGTATTGACCTTGCATGCGCCGGCAGCGCATACGGTCTTCCTATTGTGGCAGCCCAAAGCGGTACCGTTACAATTGCAAACGGCTCTGATTCCTGGGGTCAGGGCTGGGGCTATTACATAAAGATCGACCACGGAAACGGCTACTCTACCCTATACGCTCACTGCAGTCAGGTAGTTGTTTCTCCCGGTCAAAGCGTGGAGCGCGGCGAGCTTATTGGATACATCGGAAATACCGGTAATTCTTACGGCGCCCATCTGCACTTTGAGTGTTGGTACGGAGACATCAGATATGATCCCTTGACCGAATTGGCATAAACAGCAAAAAATATTTTAAGAGCTTGTGTTTATGATAAGACACGGGCTCTTATTTTTATGATATTAATTATGCACTTTAATTACCGATCACGTATTGACACACGCAATTATTTTTCGTATAATATATACGCAATTAACTTTCGTGTAAATTGCGTATAATTTAATTACGAAGGCGATTTTATGAATGAATATGTTCACAATTTCTCGGATAAAAAAATAAATTTGCGTAATATCCTCCACTGTGATATGAACAATTTTTACGCATCGGTAGAGTGTATGCTTGAACCCAAGCTCAAAAATTATCCCGTTGCCGTTTGCGGAAGAGTTGAGGATCGCCACGGAATCGTTTTGGCGAAAAATTATCACGCAAAAAAATTTGATGTTGCAACCGGTGACACAGTGTGGATGGCAAAAAAGAAATGCCCCGAATTGGTTATCGTTGAACCTCATTTTGACGAATATTTAAAATATTCCGCTCTTGCTAAAAATATCTATTGTCAATACACCGATATGGTAGAGCCCTTCGGTTTGGACGAATGTTGGCTTGATGTCACAGCTTCCGAGCTGTTATTCGGCACCCCCGATACGATAGCTCAAAAAATAAGGGAAACCATAAAAAGTGAGCTGGGGCTTACTATTTCCGTAGGAGTATCGTTTAATAAAATTTTTGCCAAGTTAGGCTCAGATATGAAAAAGCCCGATGCCGTAACAGTGATCAAC
>JAEEHZ010000259.1 GCA_016281115.1 Clostridiaceae bacterium
AGCGAATCGATAAAATGCTTTGTACATATTTCATCTTCCGATTTGAGAGACGTGATGTTCGTGTGCTCGTTGAATTCTATTAACATATCGTAAAGAATATCGAATTTTTCGGCTGTGTCCGAGGAACAGATTATTTTATTGTTTTTGCAAAAATCAAATACTTTTTTTGAAATATATTTCATTTATTTTTCCTTGTTTTTTTGTAAATCAAGATACGTCTGCAGAATAATCTGAGCGGAAAGTGTGTCGATTTTGTTTTTACGCGATTTTCCGTGCGTTCCCGTGATGTTCATGTATTCCGACGCAAGAATTGTCGTCCTGCGCTCGTCGATGAATTCAATTTTAATGTTCGGAAACTTTTCCGAAAGTTTTCCGGCAAAAACCTTAATTTTGGAAGCGGAAGCACCGCACGTTCCGTCCATGTTAAGCGGAAGCCCGATTACGACCGTGTCTATTTCGTTTTCTTCTATTACGGGCGCGATTTTTTTGAGTGCGTCGTTCATGCCCGAAATATCAAGTTTTCCGATTCCGCCGGCAAGAAAGCCCGAAACGTCGGACAGAGCAAGTCCGATTCTCGCGTCGCCGTAATCAATTCCCAAAACTCTCATAACTTCTCCATAATAAAAATACCGTGCCTGTAAGCCGGGTTCTGTTTTAGACAGCTATCTATCTTGACTTTATGTCGCCATAAAGTTCTGTGCCGCCAGCGGATATGCGGGGCAGCATTGTCAAATGAATGACGCTCCGCAGGCGTTGCTTCGGATAGGGTTTACACGGCCGCAAAGTTGCCAGTGCGCCGGTGAGCTTTTACCTCGCCTTTTCATCCTTACTGCAAAAGCAGCGGTTATTTTCTGTTGCACTTTCCCTGAGGTTTCCCTCGGCAGACGTTATCTGTTATCCCGCCCGTATGAAGCCCGGACTTTCCTCACGCAAATACCTTTCGGCGTATTGCGCGCAGCTGTCCGGCACGGCAAATTTATTATAACTTTTTTTTGCAAATGTGTCAAGTGCGCTCAAAATGTATTTATTGACTGTTTTCGACTAATATGGTATTATTATGTAAAGACTGTATATTAAGGAAAAAATATGAACTATATATTTTTAGATCTCGAGTGGAACCAACCCACTTCGTTTGAAAAACTCAAATTCAAAGACGGGCTTTGCTTAAACGCCGAAATAATACAGATTGGCGCCGTTAAAACCGACGACAGGTGCGAATTTATCGACAGTTTTGATGCCAAAATAAAGCCGAAGATACTCAAAAAATTCAATAAATCGGTAAAAAATCTTACAGGCATTACGGACGCTGACCTGCAAAGCGCAAAAACACTTGGGGAAGTGATTGAAAATTTCAAAAGCTGGTGCGGAACCGACTATCTGTTTTTTACGTGGGGATATGACGATATAAACGTGCTCGGAAACAATCTGCAGTATTTCAAGATGGACACGTCGTGGCTTCCGGAATTTTACAATTTGCAGATAATGTTCTGTCGCCAGAATAAAAACGAAAACAAGCAGTATTCGCTGTCCTTTGCGTCGCAATATTTCAGTATAAAGGTTGACAAGCCGCTTCACAATGCGCTTACCGATGCTTACATAACGTCCCTTATTGCAAAAAAAATGAATATAAAACGGGGAATAAAGGATTATAACGTAATGGTGTTCAAGGATAAATCCATCCCCGAGCATATGAAAAGAATAATTTATAAGAAATCCTATAAGGCAATTCACGGATACAATAATATTATTGCAAAAACAGGTATTATGGCGCCCGTGTGTCCCGAATGCTCTTTTCCGCTTAAAATTACAAATAAGGCGAAAAAAGGACTGTTTTCCTATATTGTAACGGGAAAATGCGCAAAACACGGTACTTTTGCAAAGCTCCTGAAAGTTTATAAAACCGCGGACAATACTTTTTCCGCGACCGAATGGTTTTATACTGTCGACAAATACAATAAGAAATATTTTGACGAGCAGATTGCGAAAATGCGCGCGTCGGACAGAAAAAAGTACGGTATAATATCAAGAACAATTCATAAAATCGAAGAAAAAAATGATGAATAACGTGGGTATATAAAATGAAAATGAATGATTATATCATTATTTTGCCTGATTATATCGAATTTATAATATCAGAACTCGAAAAAAAGGGCTTTGAGGGCTACGTTGTCGGCGGAAGCGTGAGGGACAGTGTTATGACAAGTACTCCTCACGATTATGATATTACAACCAATGCAAGTCCCATGCAGGTTCACGAGATATTCGAAAAAACGTGTAAAATTATCGATACGGGTATTAAATTCGGCACGGTTACCGTAATTTCCGAGGGAAATCCCGTGGAAATTACGACTTTCAGAACGGAAGCCGACTATTCGGATTACAGACGACCCGAAAAAATCGAATTTACGTCAAATCTGAAGCTCGACCTTTCAAGACGTGATTTTACCGTAAACGCGCTCGCATATTGCGGCAGAACGGGTCTTGTCGACTATTTTAACGGAAAAGAAGATATAAAGAATAAAATTATCCGCTGTATAGGAAATCCGGACGACAGGTTCGGCGAGGACGCGCTCAGAATTCTTCGCGCGTTGAGATTTTCGGCAAAACTCGATTTTTCGATAGAGGAAAACACAAAAAAATCGCTGAACAAAAACGCATTTCTGCTAAAAAACATTGCCGCGGAACGTATTTATACCGAGATATATAAAATGTTTGAAGTAAAAAATCAAAAAAGAATAAATTTGATTTTTTTGGAATGCAGACCTGTTTTTGAAGTGATTTATCCTGAATTTTCGGATTTTTCAGATAGGGAATACAGAGATTTTTCATCTGCGGTTTCTCTCCTTTCGGGAGACGCTAAACTTTGCCTTGTATATATCGCGTCGATTCTTAAACTCGACGAAAAGCGCATGTCGGATTTAAAATTTGAAAAGTCAATCAAAAATAACACGAAATTGACCGTACTTGCACTTGAATATCTGAAAAAAACCGAACTTCTCAAAACGGATTTTGCGCTTTCCGCCGCAAAATACGGCGAAAATGCCGCGCTTTATGCTTCAAAAATAATCGACGCCGAAAAGGGCGGGGAAAGATATGCAAAAACGGTTAAAAATCTGATTTTACACGAATGTATTTCGTTAAAACAACTCGATATAAACGGAAACGACTTGAATTTGCTCGGCATATCCGGCGAAAAAGTATCGGAAATTCTGCATTTTCTTCTGGAAAGCGTTATACTTAACCGATGCCGGAACAACAAGCCTGATTTAATTGAATATTACAAAAACAGTTTTGAAAAGAGAAGATAATATCTTCTCTTTTTTATTAAATAATTATTAATTTTCACGCTTTATCTATTGACAAATTTTGCCAAAAAGTATAAAATATAAAAAGTTAGGTAATTAATCAATATGGAGGCATAACTATGTGTGACTTTAACGATAACAAAAAGGAAGCTGCAATGTTTTTGGTTCGCGCCATTCAGAGAAAGAGAAGAAGCATATTCGAAAAGATGGTCGAAAAAACGGGACTATATTCCAGCCAGCACAAAATGCTTATGTATCTGCACAGAAACAACGGATTTTTCCATTCGCAGAAGGATTTGGCGGAAAAGCTCGGCATAAGTCCTCCCGCGGCTGCCGTTACGCTAAAAAAATTGGAAAATCAGGGCTACATATCAAGGTCTGTTTATGCCGACGATTCCAGAATCAACAACATTGAGCTTACAGATAAAGCAAAGAATATAATCAATCAAACGTTTGAATGTTTCAACGAACTTGATGAAATTGCTTTTTCCGATTTTTCCGATGAAGAATTGAATAATTTCATCAATTATTTAAGCAGAATAAACGATTCGTTAAAGAAAGGCTTGGAATAAACTACAGTGAAAAGATGGTTCCACTACGTTAAGCCCTATAAACTATACTTCATTTTAGGGCCGTTATCCATGATAGTTGAAGTAATAGGCGAAGTTCTCATGCCGATGTTTATGGGACATCTTATCAACAGAGCAGAATCCGGCACTCTTACCGTACAGACGAGTCTCGGATATTCAGGTCTTATGATTTTAACCGCGCTTCTCATGATGGCGGGCGGAATAGGCGGCGCATATTACGGCGCAAAAGCCTCAATCAACTATGCGGCCGACGTCAGGGAAGACATGTATAAAAAAATACAGAGGTTTTCTTTTGCAAATATTGACAAGTTTTCGACGGGTTCGCTCGTTACAAGACTTACAAACGATGTTACGAAGCTTCGTGATTTCGTAAACACGCTTCTCAGAATGTGCCTTCGTTCTCCGGGAATATTTATAGGCGCTTTATTTATGGCAATACG
>JAEEHZ010000025.1 GCA_016281115.1 Clostridiaceae bacterium
TAAATACACGTATCATTGTGTCGGGCGCAGGAGAAATATCAAGCTTTGCGTTATCAGTGTACGCTTTGCTTTGGAAAGATATGAGGTTATAATTATTGTTTTGCATCTGCGGCAGCCAATAAATTATAAATTCGTTTGCTTCACGCCTGTTTAGCCCGAGCTTTTTAAGGGCGCTTTCCAAAAAGCGTGCGGTGTCTTCGCCTTTAACGCAAAAGCCCTGTGAAAAATCAAAGTCGGTGTTGATTTCACCGTCCCAATAGAGATAATTATACTCCAAACCGTTTGCGTCTTTTAATGTTCCGTCGGGCTGCGCTTTTACATTCCATCCGTTGTTATACAGGGGATAGGCACAGCTTAATTTACCGTTTAAATCAAGCCTGACATTTATATCCGTAACCTTTTCGGGATAAAGATATATAACGGGCTTGTAGCAAACCAGAGGGTCGTCCCCGTGAACGAAAGGCGGTATTTGTATATTTATAAGGTCTGACTCTATCCTTGCGGCTTTTTCGTCGGTGTAAATGTTCTCCTGATAGACGTATATCTCGTCATTTACGCATATATCTTCGGGCAAAACACCGTTAATTTTAAAAACGTATTTGTCAGGATACACATTTGTTGCAAAAAAGCAGTTTTTGTATATTTTTGTAACTGTCAGGTCATCCATATGTTCGTCGTCACTGCTTTTTGCGGCGCTTCTTTTGTCAAGCCACACATCGGTGTATTCATAATCGCGCAGATCGTTACTTATCTCCCAGTTTGTTACATCTATCTGTGCGGGGTATGTTTCTCTTATATCACTCGAATATTCTATGCGAACCGTGTCTCCCACAACGGGATAAATATATTCTAAATTTGTAAGATTAACGCTTATGCGATCGGAGCCGGCACGGATCTTTTCATTTTCCAAAGGCTCTACTATCGCGGTTGAGTTATCAAAATTGATTTCAATAATATTTGCCAAAAACGAGCTATCTTTGTTGATTTTTGACTGTGACACAGTGTCGGTGTCATTACCGGGGGTTTTAGGTGTGGCAATGCAGCCCGCAAGGAGCATTGATATAATCACTGCCAAAAATAAGCTCAGTATCTTTTTCATTTAAGATCCCTCCAAATCATTATTCGTTGAGCATCATATGTAATATCTCGGTGTTTGTTTCTTTCATACCGTATTTTCCAAGCCTACCTATATTGCGGATATTTGCTTCAAAACCTTTTGCTATTATTCCCTCGCCGCACATAAACTGATTTCCGTTTTTGTACATATTGTACCCGAGTATACCTGCGTCGACAGACGCGGCTATTTTTGCGGCACAGCTTGCTTTTGCGCCGTCGCAGATAGTACCCGAAATTATACCTAAAGCATTTACGACCGTATGAAAAACAGCTTCTTTGTCAGCACCGTGCAGATAAGCAATGCCTGCGCCTGCAGCGGCACCTGCGCTTACCGCCCCGCAAAATGCTGAAAGCCTGCCAAGCCCCGATTTTATGTGTATAGCCATAAGATTTGACAGTATCAGCGCACGGTAAAGTTTGTCTTCATCGGTTTTAAGTTCTTTTGCATATTCAACAACGGGAACGCAGCAGGTTATACCTTGGTTTCCGCTGCCCGAATTTATAATAACGGGCATCTCGCAGCCGTTCATACGTGCGTCAGAGCCTGCCGCGGCATATGCTCTTGCGCGTATATAAACATCGTTTGGGTAGCTTTTGAGCATTGTTCTGCCGATATTTGCACCGTAATTTCCGCTTAATCCCTCACGCGCAATTGCTGTGTTGAAGTCTATTTGTCTTTTAATTGTGTCGTGTATTTCGGCGGCTGTTATATCGGCACTGTTAACATATTCCCATATTACATCGCCTGTTAAAAGGCTGTGGTCGCGCATACCGTCGTCGCTTTCGCACTTTACGGGAATATTTAGTATTTCTTTGCCGTTTTTTTCAATGAAAACAATATTAGTGTGGGAGTTTGCTATTCGCACGCTTACGCTGTTACCTTTCGCATACACGGTAACTGTCACGTCAAGCGGCAGGTCGCTGTCAAGACTTTCAATGTTAATAGGTGTGTTTTTAATGTATTCTTCTATTCTGTCGGAGTCAGTTTTTGAAACGCCTGAGATAACCTCTAATTTTTTATCGGCGTCTCCCGCAAACGCGCCAACGCCGACAGCCGCTTCTATTCCTCTGAGATTACATGTGTGCGGCACAACAACGCTTTTAACGTTTTTTATTATACTTATGCTTGCCTTAACGTTTATTTTTTGCGGCAATTCACCCAAATATTTTTTTGCCGTTGCCGCCGCAAGGGCAAGGGCGATAGGCTCGGTGCATCCCATTGCGGGAATAAGCTCTTCACAGAGGATCTGTGTTATTTTCATATATTGATTATCATTTACTTTCATAATTAGATTGAGAGTAATGACGCCGGAGCGAGTTTCTCTTTTCCTCCTGTATCATAAAACAGAATGAGATTGCCCCAAAAGACAATCTCATTAAATAACGTAACTATTTTTCGGGTTTACCGCTTCGTCTGGGGCGGTGCGGCGAACCGTCATTTTTCTTTAGGCTTCCTATCCGCTCATTGCTTGACTGCTTAAAACGGGACATCATATCCTCAAAGCTTGCGCCTTCGTTGCTTTTCGGAGTCCATTCATATCCCACAGGACTCGCTTTTTCACCGCGAGGGGTATCTTTCGGCTTTTCCGCGCGCGGCGTTGCCTTTTTAATAGATAGGCTTACCTTACCGTTTTCATCAACAGACAAAACCTTGACCTTTACCTCTTGTCCAATCTTCAGGCACTCATTTATATCGTTTATGTATTCAAATGACACCTCGGATATATGTACCATACCGGAAAGTCCATCCGGCAGATCTACAAATGCTCCGAATTTTGTAATGCCCGAAACTGTACCTGTTAAAATCATTCCCGTTTTTAATTGCATAAAAACACTGTTACCTTTCTTAAATAGAAATCAGTCTCCCGCTATATTTACA
>JAEEHZ010000026.1 GCA_016281115.1 Clostridiaceae bacterium
TGATACGTGTATTTATGGCTTATAAGCCGCTTGAAAAACCTGTTAATGTAAAGCCGCAGGAGCTTACTCACCCGGAAAGAACGGGATTTACCGTTGTTGAGTGGGGAGGAAGTGCAGCATAGCTGCTAAATTAATATTCAAAATTGAAAACTGAATAACGATATAAAAAAGCTCCGCAGGTACAGGCTTATTGCCTCACATCTGCGGAGCTTTTTTGTCTTAGCGGCGAACATTGTTCGCCTAAAAAAGGCTTCCCCTTGAGGGGAAGCTGTCAGCGCAGCTGACTGATGAGGTGGAAAACTGCCGGTTTAGTTTAACACTGAGTTTCGCCCTAATGTCGGGCAGGCACCTACTTTCCCATGTGAGAAAGTAGGCAAAGGACACCAAAGGGGGAAACCCGTCGGATGTTTCCCCCTTTGGAATCCCCTTTCGCGACCACCCGGGTGGCTGCGCCCCCCGCTGGGTGGACGAGAGCCCCCTGCTTTGTTCTCGGCAAGGTGATTGTATCATTTTTTGGCTTTGTAAGGCGTTATTTGTCGCATCGGCGAGCATAGTTCGCTAAAAAATTGCTCCGCACGCAAAAGCGTTCCCGATAAACAAAATCAGGAACGCTTTTTCTATTATAAAACTTTGTTTTATTAATATTTCTTTCTCGCTACATAAGATGTGTGCAAAAGTTTGTGAGACTTATGTCCGCCGGGCTCGCCGAGGTATTCCTCATAGAGCTTTTTGATTACAGGGCTGTCGTGAGATTTTCTCAGAGGCAGGTTCTTGTCCTCCTCGTAAAGAGATTTTGCTCTTAACGCTCTTATGTCGTTGAAATTGCGAACGTCTGCAGGCTGAATGGGTTGTCCGCCGCCGTTTACACAGCCGCCGGGGCAACACATTATCTCTATAAAGTGGTAATCCGCTTTGCCTGCGCGAACCTTGTCAAGGATCTCTGCTGCGTTTTTGAGTCCGCTTGCAACAGCTACCTTAACGGTCATACCTGCAACGTCATATGCTGCTTCTTTAATGCCTTCGGTACCGCGAACATCGTTATAGTCGATCTCTTTGAGGTCTTCACCTGTGAGAACGTCCGCCGCTGTTCTGAGGGCAGCTTCCATAACGCCGCCTGTTGCGCCGAAGATCGCAGCTGCACCTGTGGTTATGCCGAGTGCGGGGTCAAATTCTTCATCGGGAAGATTAACAAAATCGAGCTGGGCGAGCTTTATCATCTTTGCAAGCTCCCTTGTTGTAATTGCGATGTCTATATCGGGCAGATCTTCGCCTGCGCCGTTTTGGTCATCACGCTTTATTTCAAATTTCTTTGCAACGCAGGGCATAACGCTTACTACAACGATATTGTGGGGATCTATCCCCTCTTTCTCGGCATAATAAGACTTAATTATTGCGCCTGTCATCTGTTGAGGCGATTTGCAAGTTGAAAGATTATCGAGCAGATCCGGATAATAATGCTCACAGAATTTTATCCATCCTGGTGAGCAGGAAGTTATCATCGGCAATTTGCCGCCGTTTTTAACTCTTTCCAAAAACTCGTGAGACTCTTCCATTATTGTAAGGTCTGCGCCGAAGTCTGTATCAAACACTTTATCAAAACCAAGTCTGCGGAGCGCGGCAACCATTTTGCCTTTAACATTTGTACCGATAGGCATACCAAAGCTCTCGCCCAGACCTACTCTTACAGCAGGGGCAGTGTGAACGATAACTACCTTTTCGGGATCGTTTATAGCGTCTATAACATCGGCTGTGTTGTCTCTCTCGGAAAGTGCGCCCGTAGGACAGGCAACGATGCACTGACCGCATGATACACAAGATACATCTGCAAGCTCTTTATTAAAAGCGCAGCCTATCTGTGTGTCAAATCCGCGGTTGTTTGCGCCGATAACGCCTACATACTGATCCTCACAAGCGGCAACGCAGCGTCTGCAAAGCACGCATTTGCTGTTGTCTCTCACAAGGTGAAGTGAAGACTCGTCCTTTACCGACTCTGTCTTTGAGCCGTCAAAACGTCCGTCATCCTCAACGCCGAGCTCGGCGCAAAGGGTTTGAAGCTCGCATTTGCCGCTGCGTGAGCAAGACAAACATTTTCTGTTATGATTTGAAAGGATAAGCTCAAGAGTAGTTTTTCTTGACTGCTGAACCTTTTTTGTATTTGTGAATATCTCCATACCCTCGTTTACGGGATATACGCAGGCGGCAACAAGGCTTCGGGCGCCTTTCACCTCTACAACGCACATACGGCAAGCGCCTATCTCGTTTAAATCCTTTAAAAAGCAAAGGGTAGGAATGTGAATACCGGCATATCTAGCCGCTTCCAAAATTGTGGAGCCTTGCGGCACGGAATACGGCATACCGTTTATTTTAACATTTATTAAATCCATTTTGCAGCACTCCTTTATTAGCTTTTGGAAATTGCGCCGAACTTACATTTTTCCATGCAAGCTCCGCACTTCACGCATTTAGACTGATCAACAACGTGTGGGTTTTTAACTGTGCCGCTGATAGCGCCCGCCGGGCAAACTCTCGCGCACATGGTACAGCCCTTACACTTATCGGGGTCGATGCTTATTGTAAGCAAAGACTTACATACGCCCGCAGGACATTTCTTATCTACAACGTGAGCAACATATTCGTCTCTGAAATATTTAAGTGTAGCCAAAACAGGATTAGGCGCTGTTTGACCCAAGCCGCAGAGAGAATTATCTTTAATGTAATAGCAAAGCTGCTCCATTTCGTCGAGCATTTCAAGGGTTCCCTGACCCTTTGTTATTTTATCGAGCATTTCAAGCAAACGGCGTGTGCCGATACGGCACGGTGTACATTTGCCGCAAGACTCATCAACTGTGAACTCAAGGAAGAATTTTGCGATATCTACCATACAGGTAGTTTCGTCCATTACGATAAGTCCGCCCGAACCCATCATTGAGCCGATAGCGATAAGATTATCGTAATCTATCGGAACATCCATATGCTCCGCAGGGATACATCCGCCTGAAGGACCGCCGGTTTGCGCCGCCTTGAACTTTTTACCGTTCGGCACACCGCCGCCGATCTCTTCTATTATTTCTCTCAAAGTGGTACCCATGGGAACTTCAACAAGTCCCGTATGTTCTATCTTTCCGCCGAGAGCAAATACTTTTGTACCCTTGCTCTTCTCTGTTCCGATAGAGCTGAACCAATCTGCGCCGTTGAGAATGATTTGACAAATATTTGCGTATGTTTCTACATTGTTAAGGATAGTCGGTTTTTGGAACAAACCTTTAACAGCCGGGAACGGAGGACGGGGTCTGGGCTCACCTCTGTTGCCTTCGATAGATGTAAGCAAGGCTGTTTCTTCGCCGCATACAAATGCGCCCGCGCCGAGTCTTAACTGCACGTCGAACTTAAAGCCTGTGCCTAAGATATTATCGCCCAGCAAGCCGTATTCATGCGCCTGGTTTATCGCAATCTGCAAACGCTTAACAGCTATGGGATATTCCGCACGGACATATATATAACCCTGCGAGGCGCCGATAGCGTAACCTGCTATTGCCATTGCCTCGAGCACAGTGTGGGGATCGCCCTCAAGTACCGAGCGGTCCATAAATGCGCCCGGGTCGCCTTCGTCGGCGTTACAGCAAACGTATTTCTGGTCTGCTTTCTGCATAGCGGCAAAGCTCCACTTTCTGCCTGTGGGGAATCCGCCGCCGCCTCTGCCTCGAAGTCCTGATTTTGTTATCTCGTTGACAACATCCTCGGGAGTCATTTTTGTTAAAACCTTTGCGAGAGCCTGATAGCCGTCCATAGCTATATATTCGTCTATTCTCTCGGGGTTTATAACGCCGCAGTTTTTAAGAGCAAGGCGGTGCTGCTTTGCATAGAAAGCGGTTTCACTGAGTCCTACTATCTCGTCGCCTCTTACTGTTTCTTTATATAACAAATGTTTTACAACATTGCCTTTTACAAGGTGTTCTTCAACTATTTCGGGTATATCCTCAACCTTTACACGGCTGTAAAAGCTGCCTTCGGGATATACTATCATAATGGGACCGAGAGCGCAAAGTCCGAAACAACCTGTCTGAACAACATTAATTTCGTCCTGCAGACCTCTGGCTTTAATCTCTTCATTCAATTTCGCTATTATTGCCTGACTGTTTGAGGAGGTACATCCCGTACCGCCGCAAACAAGCACATTAGAACGATACATAAGTGCGTGCCTCCTTCAATTATTTATCTTTCTTTTCTTTATTATCTTCTTTGTTGCCGCCGAGACGTATCTCAAGCTCTTTTCTTGTCTTATCTCTTATGGCGTTTAATTCTTCAATAGTTATCATACCGTTTAGACCTCCGTAATAATCAAGCCTTATATTTGTCTATGATTCCTTTTATATCGTCAGGAACAAGTCTGCCGTAAACGTCATCATTTACGGTGAGAACAGGCGCAAGACCGCACGCGCCTATACAGCGGCACGCTGTAAGCGAAAACTCGCCGTCCGGTGTACATTCCTCTGCCCCTATGCCAAGCTGCTTTGTAAGCTCTTCAAGCAAAAGTCCCGAGCCTTTAACATAGCAAGCTGTTCCCAGACAAACCGATATATTATACTTGCCTTTCGGTGAAAGGGCAAACTGTGAATAAAATGTTGAAACGCCGTAAACTTCCTCAAGCGGAACATTAAGCCCTTCGGCTATCATTGTTTGAACCTCTATGGGCAAATAGCCGTAAACATCCTGCGCTTCCTGCAAAACGGGCATAACAGCGCCGGGGTCATTCTTATGACGGGAAATTATCTCCTTTAGCTTTGCCTCTTGTTCAGGGGTGCCGCTGAAAGGAATACTGCTTATTTTTTTCTGCATTTCAAATCCTCCTGCAATATAATAAAAACTGCCGTCTGCCGCAAATTAAACAGACAAGCTTTAACGTACCAGAGTATTTTACTACAAAAGATGTCGAATGTCCAGTACTATTGACAAAAAATTAACGAAATATTATTGTAAAAAAACAAGCCGAAAAAAATATTTTTTTGGAAAAATTTTACATTTAACATTACTTGCTTTATTCTGGCTTTTAACACGTAAGCGTATGAAAACAATCCCGCAGATACAGGCATTATACCTGACATCTGCGGGGTTCATCTAACAGTTTTTAAGTTTTATATTTTCGTTAATGATCAAATATGAACGTACTCTGCCTCAAGATGGGCGGGAAGCTCTGTTTTGTCTGCGCTGATAAGAAGGGTTATCGAAGCCGATGCGTGTGCCTCAAGTGCATTTAATTTGGCAACAAATCTTTCGAGTTCTTCCATATTGTTGCCGCAAAGCTTGAATGTAGAGTCGATAAGTATATCAGTTACATCGTAGTTGCCTGCGCATATGCCGCTTACAAAGCCGAAAAGCATATCATAACCGGAAACATTGTAGCTTTCTGCGTCTATAAGCCTTGCCTTGTGTGTAAGGTCATATGTAAGCTTTGAACCCTTTTCGATAACGACAACGTTGCCCTTAGAAACTTTTACAGCATCGTTTGCAAGGTCGATAAGCTTTTTAGTTTTGCCGCTGCCCTTTTTTCCGATAATTAATTTAACCATAGTGAATTCCTCCTGTTTTCCCGCAATGGGATTTATTTTAATTGCTGTTATTTATGAATTTCAAACGCAGTTATTTGCGTTATCCAAGCCTTTTTTCAAGCTCTGCCTTTGCCGATTCATATCCCGGCTTGCCAAGCAGCGCAAACATATTCTTTTTGTAGCTCTCAACACCCGGCTGATTAAACGGATTTACACCGAGCAAATATCCGCTTATCGCGCAGGCTTTCTCCATAAAGTAAATGAAATAACCGAGCTCGTATTCATTCATTTCGGGTAATGTTAAAACAACATTGGGAACACCGCCGTCGTTATGCGCAAGCACTGTGCCTTCAAAGGCCTTACGGTTCACATAAGACATTGTTTTGCCCGAAAGAAAATTGAGTCCGTCCGTATTCTCATCGTCGTGAGATATAACAATCTCTCTTTTGGATTTGTCAAACAAAACGACTGTCTCAAAAATATTTCGTCTGCCGTCTTGTATATACTGACCCATAGAGTGCAGATCGGTCGAGAAAATAACGGAAGCCGGGAATATACCCTTATTGTCTTTGCCTTCGCTTTCGCCGAAAAGCTGTTTAAACCACTCGCTCATCATTGCAAAAGCAGGCTCATAGCTTACAAGTATCTCTGTGGTTTTGCCTTTATTGTAAAGTATATTCCTTATCAAGGCGTATTTATAACAATCGTTTTTCTCTACATCACAAACCGACAGAGCGTTCATCGCGTCTGCCGCGCCTTTCATAAGCGCGTCTATATCGGTTCCGCTTACCGCGATGGGCAGCAGACCAACCGCAGTTAATACGGAATATCTGCCTCCTACGTCGTCCGGGACGACAAAGGTCTCGTAGCCCTCTTTATCGGCAAGCTGTTTCAGGGTGCCTTTTGCCTTATCAGTGGTACAGAAAATTCTTTCTTTTGCGCCTTGCTTGCCGTATTTTTTCTCAAGCAAATCTCTTAATACTCTGAAAGCTATTGCGGGTTCCGTGGTTGTTCCCGACTTTGATATCATATTTACGGAAATATCCTTTCCTTCGCAAAGCTCCAAAAGTTCGCTTAACGCGTCTGAGCTTATGCTGTTTCCGGTAAAGAATATTTGCGGGGTGTCTTTTGCGGTGAGATTGTAATTGGGTGATTTTATAAATTCTATTGCGGCGCGGGCGCCCAAATATGAGCCGCCTATGCCTATTACTATAAAAATATCGCTGTTTGCTTTTATTTTTTCCGCCGCACGCTTAATGCGGTCAAATTCTTCCTTATCATAATTTTGGGGCAGGTCAAGCCAGCCTATGTAGTCGTTACCGAGTCCTTTTCCGCTGTGCAGCGCTTCGTGCGCCGTCTGCAAACCATTGATAATACCTGCGTATTCATCATTTTTTATAAAGCCGCGCAGATATTTGTCATTTAAACGAGTAGACAATTTCAGTTTTTCCTCCTTTGACATACAAAACCGAATGATATAAGTTATTTTACAATAAAAACTGCTCTATTGCAATACAATTTTTGAAAAAATAAAAATTCAAAACTCAAATTGCCGCCATTGCATACTGTTTTTAGAAATGAAAATTATAATTTTTTCAAAAAACTATGGAAAAATGTGCATACATATGTTATAATTCCAACGTTATGTTATTTTTTGGGAGGACAAAACAGAAATGAGCTTAAAAGAATGTAAAAATATTGAAACAAACAGATATGAGCTTACGGTAAGTGTTGACGCAGAAACATTTGCAGCGAGTATCGACAGAATATACAAACGCAAGGTAAAAAGCATGAACGTGCCGGGCTTCAGAAAAGGCAAGGCACCAAAGCAAATGATAGAAAAACTTTACGGCAAGGGCGTCTTTTATGAAGAGGCAGTTGAGGAGCTTTATCCCCGCGCTTTAGACGAGGCAATAAAAGAGTCAAATCTCAGAGTAATACGTGACAAAATGAACCCCGAAATAACCGAGATAGGCGACGACGGCTTTACACTTAAGGTAGAGGTCACAACATATCCCGAGGTAAGTATTGCCGATTATAAGGGACTTAAATACAACGCAAAATCAGCGAAAGTAACCGACGATATAATAGACGAAGAGATCAGAAAAGTAAGAGAAAGAAATGCGCGTATAATCACCGTTGACGACAGAGCCGCAAAGGCAGGAGACATAGTTGTTATCGACTTTGAGGGCTTTAAAGACGGCGTTGCATTTGACGGCGGTAAAGCAGAAAACTATAACCTTACGCTGGGCGACGGACAGTTTATACCCGGATTTGAAGAGAAAATACTCGGACACAGCGCCGGAGAGGATTTTTCAATAGAGGTTACATTCCCCGAAGACTATCCCGAGGAGTCTCTCGCAGGACAAAATGCGGAGTTCAAGATCAAACTTCACGAGATAAAAATGAAAGAATTGCCCGAAGTTGACGACGATTTTGTAAAAGACGTAAGCGAGAAAAGCGAGAACGTAGAACAATACAGAGAAGAAATGGCCGCGATTGCCAAAGAGCGTCTTGAGAGAGAAGCCGACAGAGCCAAAGAAGAACAAATCTGCGAGCAGCTTGTCGATCTGCTTGTAGCGGATATCCCCGAAGCTATGTACGAGCTGAGAATAGACGATATAGTTAACAATTTAAGAGCAAGACTTGAGTCGCAGAACTTAAGCTACGACGTATATCTTGAGTATTTGGGAATGACAGATGAGGAATTCCGTGACCAGCAGAGAACACAGGCTGTAAACGAAGTTAAACTCAGACTTGCGGTAGAGAAAATTGCAGAGCTTGAAAACGTTACCGTTTCCGATGAACAGCTTGAAGAGGAATATAAGAGTCTTTCAGAACTTTACAAAACAGAAGTTGAAAATGTAAAGAAATATATCCCCAGAGAGCAGATAGAGGGTAACTTAAAACTTGACAACGCCATGAAGCTTGTTATGGAAAGCGCTGTTGAAGCCAAAGCAAAAAGAACGACCAAAAAAACAACCAAAACCGCAAAAGAGGAAAATACTGAGGAATAATTCGGCGACTTAAGTATAAGGCATTGCGAATCTGTCAATCATCATTTACAGTGATGCTTTTACATTATGCATTTAAGCATTTTATTGCCGTATAATTCTTGTAAAACCAATATAATTGTTGATGAGGGTTAGGGCGATAATAATTTATCGCCCTAACAGTGTATATTATTTTAAGGAGTGTGTTATTTTATGAATATGAATTTAGTACCTTATGTTGTGGAACAAACAAGCAGAGGAGAGCGTTCCTACGACATTTATTCACGCCTTTTAAACGACAGGATAATTATGCTTACAGACGAAGTAAACAATGTTACCGCAAGCCTTATTGTGGCTCAGCTGCTTTATCTGGAGGGTCAGGACCCGTCAAAGGACATAAGCCTTTATATTAACAGCCCCGGCGGCTCCGTAACTGCAGGCTTATCTATATACGATACTATGCAGTATATAAAATGTGATGTTTCCACAATTTGTATGGGTATGGCGGCAAGTATGGGTGCATTCCTGCTTTCAGCGGGCGCAAAGGGAAAAAGACTTGCTCTGCCGAACAGCGAGATAATGATACATCAGCCAAGCGGCGGTGCACAGGGTCAGGCGACCGATATTATGATACACGCCGACCACATTATAAAAACAAAGCAAAAATTAAATCAGATACTTGCCGACAACACGGGCAAGCCGATAGATATCATTGCGCGCGACACGGAAAGAGACAACTTTATGACGGCGCAGGAGGCTATGGAGTACGGTCTTATAGATAAGGTCATCACTTCAAGATAATTTATTGCAAAGAGGTGCCATATGGCAGACAGAATTAACAACGACGATTTTGTATATTGCTCATTTTGCGGAAAAACCGACAAAGAGCTTAAGAAAAGAATAATCGGCGGCATAGACGCTTATATTTGTGAGGATTGCGTTCTCGCCTGCCACGATATGTTTTTCGGCAGCAAGGTAAAGCCTATTATTGAACCGAAAAAGCAAACGGGCATTGAGGGCTTTGACCCCGACAAGCTTTTCAAGCCTAAAGAAATATACGAAAAGCTAAATGAGTATGTAATAGGACAGGACGAGGCAAAAAAAGCTTTAAGCGTTGCGGTTTATAACCACTACAAAAGAATCTTTTCAAAGAACACGGAAAGCGATGTAACTCTATCTAAAAGCAATGTTTTGCTTTTGGGACCGACAGGTGTGGGAAAAACATTTTTGGCACAGACGCTTTCTAAAATAATAGACGTGCCTTTTGCGATAGCAGACGCTACAACTCTTACAGAAGCAGGCTATGTAGGCGAGGATGTTGAAAACATTCTTTTAAGGCTGATACAGGCTGCGGATTATGATGTAAAGCGTGCAGAACACGGAATAATTTATATAGATGAGATAGACAAAATTGCTAGAAAATCGGAAAATCCATCCATAACCCGTGATGTAAGCGGCGAAGGCGTTCAGCAGGCGCTGCTTAAAATAATTGAAGGAACTGTTTCAAATGTTCCCCCAACGGGAGGCAGAAAACACCCCCAGCAAGAGTTTATACAGATAGATACAACAAATATTTTGTTTATATGCGGCGGTGCGTTTGACGGCTTGCAAAAAATCGTTCAAAAGCGCACGGCGTCTTCCGCTTTGGGCTTCGGCGCAGATGTAAAAAGCCAAAAAGAACTTGACGCATCAAGCTGGATGCACGACGTTGTGGCTCACGATCTCGTGAAATACGGTATGATACCCGAACTTATGGGCAGACTTCCCGTAATAACTCCGCTTGACGGATTAGATGAGGATATGCTTGTTAGAATACTCACCGAGCCTAAAAACTCCATAATAAAACAATACACCAAATTGTTCGAGATGGACGACGCACAGCTTAAATTTGAGCCAAAGGCTTTAAAGGCTATCGCCAAAAAAGCTCTTGAGCAGAACACAGGCGCAAGAGGACTGAAAACAATTGTTGAAAATCTGCTTAAGGACCTTATGTTCGAGGTGCCTTCCGATGAAACAACTGAAAAAATAACTATAACCGAGGCTGCCGTTACAAAAGGCGCAATGCCGCGTATAACACACGACCCACAGCGCCTCAGCGAAATACAAAAGCCGAAAATGAGAAAAAGAAAAGACAACGCGTCTTAAAAAACCGGCTGCACGTTGCTTTTGATGTGCAGCCGATAACATATTCGCAAAAAGGAGATGATATACTTGAGCGAACCGATAAAAAATATCACCGTGCTTACAATGCAGGCAAACGTTCTTTTTCCGGGATGTGTTGTAAGATTTGAGCTTTCAAAGGAGCTTGGAATGACAGCGCTTTCTTCTGCGCTTAAATTTGAAAAAAATATATTTGTTACCCTGCAAACAGACCCGTTTTGCTATCCCGCAACTGTTGCCAATGTTTACAGAACAGGCACCGTTGCAAAGGTCTTGCAGATGTCTAAAAGTCAGAACGGAACTCTTACACTCGTTTGCGAGGGATTACATATAGGAAAAATTATTTCCGACGATTCAAAGGCATTGCCGCTTGCCGATGTGGAGCTTATGGATGAAGATGATTCACCCGATACCGCAGTGCATATGGCTATGATAAAAACTTTGCGCGATCTGTATTACGATTATGCGTCTTATAAAACAAAGATATTGCCCGACTTTTTCAGAAAGCTGGACAATTCAAAAACTCTGCTCAGAACAGAATATCTTATTGCAGGGGAGATAAATGTTGATGCGCTTGAAAAACAGGCTTTGATAGAGATAACAAACAAAGAGGAATTCGCGACTACCCTTATCTTTATGCTCAGGCAAGAGATAGAGGTCCTGGAAATACAGCAGGAAATATTTGAGAAAACAAGGCTCAAAATGGACGAACACCAGAGAAGCTATTTTCTCAACGAAGAAATGCGCACCATCAGAGAAGAACTCGGCGAAGATGAAGAAAGCGAGACCGAAGATTACAGGCAAAAAATATCCCGTGCGAAAATGCCCGATGAAAACAAAAAGACATTGCTCAGAGAATGTGACAAGCTCGAAAAAATGCCTTTCGGCTCGCAGGAGGGCAGCCTGATAAGAGCTTATCTTGATGCCTGTTTGGAGCTTCCGTGGGGAAAATATTCAAAGGACAAAATAAACCTTGATAAAGTAAAAAAGACCCTTGACAAAAACCATTACGGGCTTGACAAGGTAAAAGAAAAGATAATAGAACGTTTGGCAGTTAAAATACTCAACCCCGATGTAAAAGGACAAATACTTTGTCTTGTTGGTCCGCCGGGAGTGGGAAAAACATCAATTGCGCAGTCTATTGCCGCGGCGATAGGTCGAAAATGCCAGCGTATCTCGCTCGGCGGCGTGCGTGACGAGGCGGAGATAAGAGGACACAGGCGCACATATTTGGGCGCAATGTGCGGCAGAATAATGGATGCAATTAAAAAAGCAGGTACGTCTAATCCGCTTATAATACTTGACGAAATAGACAAAATGGCAAGCGATTATAAAGGTGATCCGGCTTCCGCAATGCTTGAGGTGCTTGACAGCGAGCAAAACGGTACATTTTACGATCATTACTTTGATATGCCGTTTGATTTGAGCAAGGTTATGTTTATAACCACCGCAAACGATATGAGCGATATACCGCGGCCCTTGCTTGACAGAATGGATGTAATAGAAATAGACAGCTACACGCGCGAAGAAAAGTATCAGATCGCAAAAAAGCACCTTATTCCCAAACAGCTCAAAAACTGCGGGATTAAATCAACTCAGGTTAAATTTGCGGATAAGACCGTATACAAAATGATAGATTGCTACACCCACGAGGCAGGTGTGAGAAATCTGGAAAGGACGATAGAAAAGGTCCTCTCTAAGCTTGCCGTGAGCATAGTTTCAAATTCCGAGGAAAAAGTAAACGTTGATTTGGCAAAACTGAAAGATCTGCTCGGCGTTGAAAAATTCAAGCCCGATAATATGAACAAAACCGATGAAACGGGTGTTGCGACGGGACTTGCGTGGACATCCGCAGGCGGCGAGGTATTACCTATCGAAGTTGCCATAATGAGCGGCACGGGAAAAACAGAGCTTACGGGCTCTCTGGGAGATGTAATGCAGGAGTCGGCAGTTACGGCTATAAGCTGTGTGCGCTGCAACGCATCAAAATACAGCATTGACGATGAGTTTTATAAAAACAAGGATATCCATATCCACGCACCCGAGGGCGCAATTCCCAAAGACGGCCCGTCAGCCGGAATAACAATGGCAGCGGCTATTGTTTCCGCACTTACGAACATCCCGATAAGGCACAACGTTGCAATGACAGGCGAGATAACCCTGCGCGGCAGAGTTTTGCCGATCGGCGGATTGAAAGAAAAGTCTATGGCAGCTTATAAACTGGGAATAGATACCGTTATAATCCCTCAGGAAAACGTACCCGATCTGGAGCTTGTGGACAAAACGGTAAAAGAAAATGTAAAATTTGTTCCTGTTAAATACATAGATGAAGTGCTTGATACGGCGCTGCTGAGAAAAATTGATTATAAATCCCCTGTAAATCCCAAATAAACGCAAAGGAGAAATTATATGATAAATTTTAACAAAGCGGAATTTGCGGGCGCAGCGGGAACTTCTGAGCAGCTTATCCTGTCCGATTTGCCCGAGGTGGTTTTTTCGGGAAGGTCAAATGTGGGAAAATCGTCTTTGATAAATAAGCTTTTAGGGCGAAAATATCTTGCAAGAGTAAGTGCCACGCCCGGTAAAACGGCAACGATAAATTTCTTTAAGTGTGACGGATTTTTCCTTGTGGACTTGCCGGGATACGGCTACGCAAAGGTATCTCAAAGTGAGAAAATGCGTTGGGCAGAGCTTGTTGAGGGGTATTTTGCGCAGGAAAGAAAAATAGCTTTAGTGGTGCAAATAGTAGATATGCGCCACTCTGCAACGCCCGACGATATGCAAATGCTTGAGTTTTTGAGCGCAAACGGCTTGCCTTATATAGTTGTGCTCACAAAAAAAGACAAATTAAACAAAACAGAACAGCAAAAGAGACTTGAAGTATTTAAAGAGCAATTCGAAGACTTGGGCGATATAAGAATGTATGCTTTTTCCGCGCTTAAAGGCGACGGAGCTGACGAAATTAGAAACGCAGTAAGCGCCTGCGTGGAAGAATACGGTAAGGAGTAAAAATATGGGAGTATATGAAGAACTAAAGGGCAGAGGTATGATAGCCCAGCTCACAAACGAAGAAGAAGTTAAAGATATTTTAAATAACCGCAAGGTAAAGTTTTATATAGGCTTTGACCCCACTGCCGACAGCCTTCATGTGGGACATTTTGTTCAGATAATGGTTATGGCGCATATGCAGCGCGCAGGGCATACACCTATTGCGCTTTTCGGCGGCGGCACAGGTATGATAGGCGACCCCTCGGGCAAGACCGATATGAGAAAGATGCTTACAAAAGAAGGCATAGACCACAATATAGAGTGCTTTAAAAAGCAAATGTCACGCCTTATAGATTTCTCCGAAGGCAAGGCTATAATGGTAAATAACGCAGATTGGCTTCTTGACCTTAACTATATAAATTTCATAAGAGAAGTTGGCGTACACTTTACGGTAAGCAAAATGCTTGCGGCAGAGTGCTATAAGCAGAGAATGGAGCGCGGGGGATTAACTTTCTTTGAAATGAATTATATGCTTATGCAAAGCTATGATTTTTATATCCTCAATCAAAAATACGGTTGCCGTTTGGAACTTGGCGGAGACGACCAGTGGAGCAACATCATCGGCGGAGTTGAACTTACACGCCGTATAGCCGCCAAAAAGAGTGAAGAAACAGGCACGCCCGTTCCCGAAAGCGCCGAGGTTTACGGTATGACATTTACCCTGCTTACAACAAGCGAGGGCAAAAAGATGGGCAAAACGGAAAAAGGCGCGGTATGGCTTGACCCCGAAAAAACGAGCCCCTATGAGTTCTATCAGTATTGGCGTAATGTTGACGACGCAGATGTTATCCGCTGTATGAAAATACTCACATTTGTTCCGCTTGAGGAGATAGCTGAATATGAAAAGCTTGAAGGCAGCGAGCTTAACAAAGTTAAAGAAAGACTTGCCTATGAGGTAACAAAGCTGATCCATGGTGAAGAAGAAGCCGAAAAGGCGCAGCAGGCAGCCAAGGCTTTGTTCGGCGCAGGAAATGACGCATCTAATATGCCGTCTGCCGATCTGTCGGCTGATGATATGCGAGACGGAGAGATATCGGTTCTTGATATTCTTGTAAAAACAAATCTTTGCCCGTCAAAGAGCGAGGCAAAACGCCTTATAATTCAGGGCGGTGTGCTTGTAAACAACGAAAAGGTAACGGATATCGCATTAAAGCTCACAAAGTCCGATTTTGACAAAAACGACGGTTACGTTGTAATCAAAAAGGGTAAAAAATCATTTTTAAGAGTGAATTTAAAATAATGTAAAAAAACAGGGAGACGCTTAATTAATAAGTGTCTCCCGTTAGTTTTATATGGCTTTTATTCTCCTGTCAATTCTTCAAATACTGTTTTGATCTCCTCGGCGTTGTCGGCTATTATAAGCACGGCATAATTTCCGCTTGCAAATACTTTTGCGTTATCGGTACGTTTAAGTTCATCCGGAGCGTATTGACGGAACAGCATTTTTCTTGAATCTAAATGCTTTTGAAAGCCTTTTTCGGCAAGCTTCGCAGAGTCTTGGCTTTCAAGCTGCGCAACTACTATCTCGTCGGCGTTTCCCAGCGTTGAATAACTCATAAAATAATCTTTTACCAATCTGTAATCTACATCGCAGGCATAAGCGAAAAGCTCTTCCGCGTTTTCAAAACTGCTGTCTACTGTTGTCATATCTGCGGTATCACCGAAGCTTTCAAGCATGGCGTCGCGAAGTGTGTCAATGTCAACAGAAGCGTCATTACGCTTTGCGCAGCCTGACTGACAAACCAAAGCGAAAAGCATAACAACAAAAATTACGCTTAATACTTTATTTTTTATATTCATTGACGTTTCTCCTTTTTGCTTAAACTTTAATAACCGTAATTTCCGTCGTTGTAATAATCGTCGTTATAGTCATAGCCGTAATTGCCGTTTGAATAGTCTTTGATGTCGGGCAAAACGTCTCCGAAAGATTCAGACAATATCTCCCCTATTCTGTCGTAATCTATTTCATAGTTTTCAGCGTAATTATCGTCAGAATTATAATCAAACGTGGCGGAAACCATAGAATGACCCGTTTTAGAATCTGTTGTCCAACCGTTTTGTGTAACGCTGAAAGCAAAATTTTCAACATAACTGTTAGACAGGCAATTGCTCAAAACATTCATAAAGCTTTGTACCACTGCCATGTCTTCGTTTGACAACTCTTTTGTAAACTCAAAGCAGACAAAAGAGCTTTTTTTATCTATTTCTTCGCGCATTTTTGCGGGAACGTCATATATATCGTCAATGGCTATCCTTGACATATAATATTTATTGAGTTCAAGCGAATCTGCCGCGGGAAAATACGATGTATCCCAGTTCTGCTGAGCAAGCATCATATCATCATTTAAGTTGAAATGCTGATATCCTCCCATTCCGGCGTCTGAATATATGTCAACGTGATACCAGTTATCATCAATATTAACAAGATCCCAAGAATGATACAGATCATTGTTATGAACAACCATACAGTCTATATCGAGCATTTGCATAAACAATCTGAATGTTGTGGCATAGCCCACGCAAACAGCGTTGTGATATTTTAGAACACCGTAAGGGTTTTCACAATCCTGCTGTGTTGTAGGCACTACAACAAGCATTCCCGTATCGTTTTGCAAAGAGCTTGTCATCCAGTCGTAAACCGCGGTTTCTTTTTCAAAGTCGCTCATTCCGTCGGTTATTATTTCAGAAAGCACTTCCGAAGCCATTTTCAGAGTTTCTTTTTGCTTTTTGTCAAGTTTAGAGCTATCGCCAGATTTATAAGCGTCAGATATTATTTCTGTAGGCTTTATCTCATATTGCCCTGCTATTGTTACACCGTTTTCCTGTGTTTCGGTGTTCGTGTCCACAGAGGCTGCAAGTATTTCAATTTGTTTTGACAGCGCCTCTACTTTTTGCGAGGAGTTGCCTATGAAACATATTGCTGCTACAGCCACGGCTATTGCGCATACCAACGCCATACACGCAAAAGCAACAGCGAGCTTTCCGGATTTTAGCTTTTTCTTTGCTTCTTTAGTATGTTCTTGATTATTTAAAGACTGAATTTCTTTTTCCGCGTCATATTCATAATGTTCTGTCATAACATTACCTCACTTAAATATGCTTTATATAGCTGCGTCGGCGTTTGTGGCGTACTGCCTTAAAACGCTTCCATAAATTCTGTATGGCTGCATTGTCTTCAAGGTTAAGATTTGTTTCAGCGTATTTTATGCCGTCTTCTTTGAGCATTTTGGCAAGCTCTGAGCAAATTGCCGCCGTAACGCCTTTGTTAATGTATTCCGGCGCAACGGCAACAAGCCCGAGGTCAATTATTTCGGGCTTTTTAATTGCTTTTAGTATGCGCACGATAGCAGCAGGTGTAAGGTGTCCGTTTGACTTTTGAACAGCCTTTGCAATAGACGGAAAACACAGCCCAAGACAAACAAGATTTTCGTTTTCGTCAAGAATTACGGCAACGTGTTTTAAGTCGATGATAAGCTTAAAATTGCTTATCATCATTTTTTTCATTCCGTCGGTAAAAGGCACCGTTCCGTAAAGCCCGTCATAAGCAACGTCAAGCAGTTCAAAGAATTTGTCGGCGTATTTATTTAAGAAATCGTTTACATTTTTTGCTTTGCCGAAGTGCAGATTATAGCGTTTCATTACATATTCGGTTATTTTGTCGAGCTTGTCGGTTGGCTCGTCGGGCAGGTATATTTTGCTTTCGGTCCAATCAACTTCTTTTGTGTAACCGCAATGCTCTACAAGCTCACCGTAGTAATCATAATTATACTGCTCCTCAAATGTCGAAAGCTCGTCAAACCCATCGACAAGCATACCCTCGCGTTCCAAATCTGAGAACCCGAGTGGACCGCACACGGTATCCATGCCTTTTTCCTTAGCCCAGTTTTCTACTGAGTCAAACAGCTGCTTTGCGATCTCTTTATCGTTTATACAATCAAACCTTGTAAATCGAACACGCTTCTCCCCTGTTTTTTCATTGCTTGCCTTTTGCAAAATGCCCGAGATCCTTCCTGCCATTTTACCGTCGTTGTAAGCATTGAAATAAACAACTTCACATGTATCAAGGTAAACATAGTCTTTTCTGAAGATCTTCTTTTCATCTCCGTAAAGGGGAGGAACAAAATTCTTGTTTCCTTTGTAAAGCTCGAGCGGGAATTTAAGAAAATCCTTTTGTTGCTTTTTCGTTTCAACCTTGCAAATCTCTGCCATAAAAACTCACCTTTATCTGTGCTTTGCGTGGAAGCATACTCCTACTCCCGAAGGTCCGCAGTGGCTTCCCGCTGTCGGGTTTACATTTACGATCTCTATGTTCAGTTCTTTTCCGAATTTTTCTTCAAGTCCGTTTACGACTTCGGCTACTATTTCGGGCGCATCCGTATGACCTACGATCACCCTATGACTATACAGATCGTCCCCAAGCTCTTCAACGTAAGTTACAAGCCTGTTTATTGCCTTTTGTCTGCCTTTTTCCTTGCCCACGCTTACCATTTTGCCTTCTGAATTCATATGTATTATGGGTCTTACGCCTATAAGCGTTCCCATTGTTGCCGCCAAACCGCTTACTCTGCCGCTTCTTTTAAAGAATTTAAGGTCGTCCGCGAAAAAGTATATGGCAAATCTGTCAACTTCTTTTTCCGCCCATGCAAGTATTTCTTCTATTGTTTTACCTTGTTTATGCAGATCCCCGATTTCTTTTACTATGTTATAGCTTTCTATTGTGATTCCTTTTGTATCTATATGATAAAACTTGCGCTCGGGATATTTTTCCTTGAGCTTTTCTATTGCTTTGTTCATATTATCAAATGTGGCTGTCATTGCCGCCGAAAAATGAACATAAAGTATATCGTTACCGTTTTTAAAATGCGGCTCAAAGTACTCAATATACCTTTCTTCGCTTATCGCGCTCGTTGTGGGCAAAACGCCGCTTCTGAGCATATCGTAAAAAGCGTGGGCGTCAAAAAAATCAAAATCCACATAAGGATATACCGTTTTCCCGTCTATGCTGTAAGGCATACTTATAAGATTATATCCGTATTCGTGTGCTGTTTGAGGTGTAAAATCGGTATCTGTGTCTGTAAATAATACTAACATTTGTTATTCCTCCGTTATTCTAAGATCATTATATAGTCATAAACGGGCTGTCCGCCGTCAATGGTTATAATCTCAGTTTTTCTGTATTCATCGCACAGGGTCTTATATAGCTCGTTTACTTCCTCTTCATTTGTTTGTGTTCCGCAGACAAGAAGCATAATGTCATAGCTTTGGGCGTTAAGACTTTTTGCCAAGTCTGTCACAGCCTGTTTTCTGCACAGAGAGTCTGTATATACCCTGTCTTCGGTAAAGCCGATATAATCATCCTTTACGATATCTACGCCGTCTTTTTTTGTTGTGCGTGTGGCGCGTGATATCATACCAGTTACAACGTTTTGCGCGGCTTCGTTCAGCTCAGCTTCAATAACACTGTTGTCATCAGATGATGTATCGAGCATTGAAAGCGCGGCGTATCCTTCGCCTATCGTTTTTGTATTGATGATCATTACGTCAGACTTATCGTATAACTCTGCCGCCTGCTTTGCCGTGAGGATTATATTTTTGTTGTTCGGGAATACGATTATCGTCTCCGCGTTTACCCGCTCAAATGCTTCTATAAGGTTTTCGGCAGATGGGTTCATACTCTGTCCGCCGTCTACTACAATATCCGCACCCAAAGAGCTGAAGGTGCTTTTTATGCCGCTGCCTGCCGCAACGCACACTATACCGTATTTCTTTCGGCTTTTTTCCACTTTGGGAATGTAATCTTTCTGAGCCTCAACCTCATTATGCTGGAGAGCCATATTTTCTATTTTTACAGTCAAAAATTCACCGAAATCTCTGCAATAGCTTAATATCCTGCCGGGGTCCGGCGTGTGTATATGAGCCTTTATTATTGAACCCTCTTTAAATGTTACTACAGAGTTTCCCTGCTGTTCCAAATACATTCTGAAAGCGTCTATATCAAACTGCGAAATGTCAGTCTTTTTATTTTGGAGCCTGAGCAAAAATTCCGTACAATAGCCGTATTCTAGTTCGCTGTCTTCGGTGAAAAGAGAAAAATCCATTTTCTTTGCTCCGGGTTCTGCGTCGCGGTTATCATAACTAATCTGCGCACCGTTCAAAACGTCTTTCATGCCCTCTGCTATATACACAAAGCCTGCACCGCCGCTGTCCACAACGCCTGCGTCTTTTAAAACGGCGAGCTTTTCGGGCGTGCGCTCAAGCGAGCGTTTCAACTCCGCAGTAAAGTCGGTAAAATAGCTGTCTATCGTACTGTTTTTGTTCATCTTTGAGTTGGCATAGTTCACGGCTTCTTTATATACGGTCAAAATTGTTCCCTCAACGGGCTGAGATACAGCGTTGTACGCTTCCTCTATGCCGTTTGTGAAAGCGTTAGCCAACAAACCGACGTCGGCACTGTGCGCACCGAGAAAACCTTTTGCTATACCTGCGAATATTCTGGACAATATGACACCCGAGTTTCCTCTTGCGCCAAGCAGCATACCCCTTGCAACGCATGAAGATGTATGTTCAAGAGAGTCGGCCTTTTCACCCTTTAACGCCGCCGATCCTGAATCTATCGTCATATACATATTGTCGCCCGTGTCACCGTCAGGCACGGGAAACACATTAAGGTCATTTACCAGTGTTCTGTTATTATTAAGCTTTTGGGCTCCGCCGCGTATCATATCCGCAAACAAAGCTCCGTTAAGCGTTGATGTTTCCATAATTAACGATCACGGATAAAGCTTATCCGTTCCTCCTTATCGGGTTTTATATTTTAATCTTTGCGTATTATCTCCACAATATCCGCAAGCTCGCAATGAAGCGCACGGCATATCTTTACAAGCGTATTAAGCTGGACCGATTCATTTCTGCCCAGTTTTGCTATAACGGCAGAGCTTAAATGGGTCATTATCTGCAGATCTTTTTTCTTAAGGCTTTTGTCGATAAGCAATTTCCAAAGGCGATTATACGACACGGCAATACTGTCCATATTTCAAACCTCCTTTTTGATTTATATTACATCGCCTGCATATTATATTACAAAAATCTTTATTTTTCAACAAAAAAAGTTCATAAAAGTAAAGATTATTTTTATAAATTATAAGTTAATTTTTTGCTTGCCCTATAAAAGCTAATATGGTAAAATTATATGGGTTTTGATTGCCCGTGTATATATATTTTACAATTTACGGAAACTGTTATGAAATACACAACAAAAGCTAAAGCTATAAAAAAAGACCCGCTTATTCCACTTAGAAACGGTGATCCCATCAGCAGAACACA
>JAEEHZ010000027.1 GCA_016281115.1 Clostridiaceae bacterium
CCGAGTTTGATAAGTGGTTGCCTAAGTTTATGGAAAAGATGCACGACGACGATGTGCTTATGATAACAGCCGATCACGGCTGTGACCCCGGCTACACCTGCAGTACCGACCACTCAAGGGAACACATTCCTTTTATAATGTACGGAAAGGGTGTTAAGCCGGTAAACCTCGGCACAAGAAAAACTTATTCGGATATAGGCAAAACAATAGCCGAAATGTTCGGTATAAAAACGGAAATATCCGGCACGAGCTTTTTAAATGAGGTATTAAAATAATACTGTTGTTGTTTATACGGCGCGTTTGCTGAAAAGCTTTACGAAAAAGCTTGGGCGGCGCGCTTGAATAATCCTTATTTAAGCATGTATATAATAGAAAGGGCGTAGATCATTATGACTCAACTTGAGCTTATAGCACTGGCAAAAAAAGCCGCACAGGCGGCGTATGTGCCTTATTCGCATTTTAAAGTAGGCGCCGCTTTGCTTACAAAAGGCGGAAAGGTTTATTTGGGCTGCAATATAGAAAATGCCTCTTACCCCGCCACAAACTGCGCCGAGAGAACAGCGTTTTTTAAGGCTGTGTCTGAGGGCGAGCGTGATTTTGAGGCTATTGCCATTGTGGGAGGAATAGAAGGAAACTTTACGGGTTATGCTTCTCCGTGCGGCGTTTGCAGACAGGTAATGCGTGAGTTCTGCGATGACGGTTTCAGGATAATTCTCGGCAAAAATGACGATGAATTTATCGAAGATACTTTATCCGGATTTTTGCCCTATGGGTTTACTAATGAAAACTTAATTTAATCAGACAGATGGTGTCATGTTGCACAAAAATTACAATAGTTTTTCGACAAAATGTATATTTTTGGGGTCAAAAGCATATTTTTTCATAAAAATGCTTGATTATGTAATTGCTTTGTGCTACAATTTAGCGGTAGTCGAGAAATCGAACTATAATATAATATTTTTTCTCAGGAGGAAGAAAAACTATGAAGAAAATTTTGGCAATTATGCTGACTTTAGGTCTCGTATTTGCTTGTGCTGCCTGCGGTGGTAACGAAACAGCAAGCACAACAAGCACAGAGAGCCAAGCCGGCACAGAGAGTGTAGCAAGCACTGATGCAACAACAACCGATATGAAAGTTGCTCTTGTAACAGACGTTGGCTCTTTGGACGACGAGTCTTTCAACCAGGCTACATGGGAAGGCGTTAAGTCTTTCTGCGATGCTAACAGCATTGAGTACACATACTTCCAGCCCCAAGAGGACAGCACAGAAGAGAGAGAAACTAAGATCGCAGAAGCAGTTGCAGCAGGCTACAACGTAATCGTTATGCCTGGTTACCTCTTCGGTGAGGCTATCTCTAATGCTCAAAATGATTATCCCGATGTTAAATTCATCGCTGTTGACGTTTCCGAAGGCGACGTAACAGACGGCAAACTCGAATCAAATGCACACTGCATCGTTTTCAGCGAAGAGCAGGCAGGTTATCTTGCAGGCTATGCAGCTGTTAAAGATGGCTTTACAAAACTCGGATTCCTCGGCGGTATGGCAGTTCCTGCAGTTATCAGATACGGCTACGGCTTCGTATACGGCGCAGACGCTGCTGCTGAAGAGCTCGGCACAGACGTAAGCATCAAATACACATACGGCGGCCAATTCTTCGGTGATGCTACAATCACAGCTAAGATGGAAGGCTGGTATTCAGAAGGTACAGAAGTTGTATTCGCATGTGGCGGCGGTATCTACACATCCGCTCTTGAGGCAGCTGTAAACAACAAGAAGTATGTTATCGGTGTTGACGTTGACCAAAGCGGTCTCGGCGTTGACTACATCAACGGTGACAACGATAAGAGAGCTCTCGGTTACAACCCCTTCCTTACATCAGCTTATAAGGGACTTGCAAACTCTGTTTCCGATACACTCGGCCTCATCAAGGACGGCAAGTGGGATACAGTTGGCGGCACATTCTCAACTCTCGGCCTCACAGCAGGCGACTATGTAGGTATTCCTACAGACGAGCGCGCTTGGAACTTCAGAACCTTCGCAGTTGAAGATTACGAAGCTATCAAGGCAAAGCTCACAGACGGTTCTGTAGTAGTTTCCAACGATGCTTCCGATGATAATCATCCTGAGGTTGGCGCTCACACAACTGTTGATTACATCAGCTAATCGCAGCGATTGCTTTTGTGATATAAAACTATAACCATAAAGAGAAAAGAGATTTTTTCTCTTTTCTCTTTATTTAGTTTTGCTCCCAAATGAAAGAAAATATTCAAACCGATTACAACACGTCATTAAGATGCAAAGGAAATGATGCGATATGAATAATGAATACATTATAGAAATGTTAAATATAACAAAAGAATTTCCCGGCATTAGAGCTAATGATAATGTAACTCTGCAGCTTAAAAAAGGTGAAATTCACGCCCTGCTCGGAGAAAACGGCGCAGGTAAATCAACTCTTATGAGTATCCTCTTCGGCTTATATCAGCCTACATCGGGTATCATAAAGAAAAACGGCGTTGAAGTAAAAATCAACAATCCTAACGACGCTAACGCTC
>JAEEHZ010000028.1 GCA_016281115.1 Clostridiaceae bacterium
AAAAGACGGTACACTTAATGTTATGAAAGATTCGGGTGAGGGAGAGCCATATCTTGGAGCAGTTGAGATAGTAAGCGGAGAAATCGCCGAGGATATTACTTCTTATTACGCCACAAGCGAACAGTTGCCCACTGCCTGCGCGCTTGGTGTGTTGCTTGATAAAACAGACGGCTCGGTTATGCTTGCGGGCGGATATATAATTCAGCTTTTGCCTGCCGCGGATGACGATGTACTCAACAGGCTTGAAAAGAATATAGCTTCATCGGACAGCGTTACAACAATGCTTGCAAAGGGTATGAGCGTTCTTGATATGGTAAAGGCTGTTTTATCGGGCTTTGAGGTGGAAGTGCTTGACGAAGCTCCGATAAATTACGTTTGCACCTGCAGCAGAGACAGAGTTATAAATTCTCTTATTACTTTATCCGAAGATGAACTGCGTTCTCTCCCCGATGAAAAGGGAACAGTTGTTGCCGATTGCAATTTCTGCAACAAAAAATATACTTTTACTAAAAGCGATATTGAAAACATAATAAGAATAAAAAATACAATATAAAAGCCCTTTATATGGCTGAAATACAAAAAAAGGTGACTGAGATAAATCGGTCACCTTTTTATATTTAAATTATAGTTTATTTTGTTCCGAATGATCCCGGATTATGGCTCCAGTTTTTATCTGTGTCTTCTTTAATATATGTTCTCAATATTGTTTTGCAGTCAAGGCAGAGGTCAGAATATACCTCAGCAACTCCTGTTATAGGAAAAAATCCGTTTGCAGTATACTTTAAGCCCACATTTCCCGTTTCTGCCGATTTTCCCCAGGATATACCTGATTCAATTCTTTCACTTCCGCAAAACGGACATTTCATATTTTTGCCTCCTTATAATGTATAAATTTATTATGCTATGATCCAACGATTTGATGCTTCAGGCAAATTAAAGCCTTGCGGTAAATGCTTCATACGTTTTTATTAAAGCGCCTTTTTCGTCCGTGATTTCTACTGTAACAGATTCAAAATCGTTACCTGTTACCTTAATTGTCCAGCCGGGTTCAAGCTTGATGCCATCGGCTGCATAGAAATAGCCGTCGGTGTCAATCATTCTCAAAATGTAAAGACCATCGTCTTCGGCGTCGTACAGAGGAGCGTGGCGGCTTTCACCTGATTTGGCTTTTGAAATTGTAGGCGTTCTCCACACGGTGGTTTTAAGGTTTTCCCCCGTTTGAGGCAATATCCAAACGTCCGCGTCGTTAACCTCGTTGATAAAAATTATTGACCTATTGTGGGTGACTTGTATATCGTTTTGCTCGTTTGCCTCACAGTTGCATAAAAACAGCAGTGTCAGTAAACATCCAACTATTAAAACTGTCTTTTTCATATTGCTCTCCGTTCATACCGTAACACAATTTATGCACCTTATGGCGCAATTCATTGTCTTATTATATCACAACAATTGCTTTTTGCAAACATAAACAAAACCGCCGGTTGGGAATGACACCGACGGTTTTTATTTAATTATTTATAGAATTCTTCAAACGCTCTGAAAGCCATATAAATATCTATCTTTGATATTATTTCATATGGAGCGTGCATGGAGAGAACGGGAACACCAAGATCTACGGTGTCAACATCTAAATTTGCAACGTATTTTGCGATAGTTCCGCCGCCGCCGCCGTCAACTTTGCCGAGCTCGCCGATCTGCCAAATAACCTTGCCGTTATCAAGCATTTCGCGAATTTCGCTCATGAACTCCGCAGATGCATCGTTTGTGCCGCCTTTACCGCCGCTGCCTGTGTATTTTGTAATAACAACGCCGTTGTTTATGTAGCTTGAGTTGTTTGCCTCGTATGCCGAAGAATATGTGGGGTCAAACGCAGCGTTTACATCGGCAGATAAACATTTGCTCTTATGTAAAACTCGATGAACTTCACAGCCTTCTGCCATTGCAAGGTCTTTAATAAAGAACATCATATATTTGCTTTGCATACCTGTGTTGCCGTCTGAGCCTGTTTCCTCTTTATCAGTGAGAACGGATATAACGGTGTTTTCGGGAGCTTTTGCGCCGAGAGCAGCCATAAGCGCAGGATAAGCGCACACCCTGTCATCGTGGCCGTAAGCGCCTATCATACTGCGGTCAAATCCGATATCCCTTGCCTTGAACGCAGGAACTGCCTCAAGCTCTGATGTGAGAAAATCACATTCTTTGATATCATATTTATCTTTTAATATTTTGAGTATGTTAAGCTTTACAAGCTCACTTTCCTTATCATCTCTGAAAGGTCTGCTGCCGATAAGTATGTTAAGGTTTTCGCCTTCGATTATCTTGCTGCCGGTTTTTTGCATTTGCTCGTGTCCGAGATGGGGGAGAAGATCTGTTACACAGAAGCAAGGTTCGTCTTCGTTTTCACCGATTGAAACATCAACCATTCTGCCGCCTTTGCACAAAACGGTTCCGTGAAGTGCGAGAGGTATTGCTGTCCACTGATATTTTTTGATACCGCCGTAGTAATGCGTCTTAAATAATGCAAGATCACTTGCCTCATACATCGGGTTTGGCTTTAAGTCAAGTCTGGGGCTGTCAACGTGCGCAATTGCAAGCTTTACGCCTTCTTTAACGCCTTTTTTGCCCATAACTGCAAGCATTAAAGCTTTGCCGCGGTTGTTTACATACACTCTGTCGCCCGCATTGTACTTTTTTCCGGGAACAAACTCTTCAAAGCCGTTTTCTTTTGCAAGACGAATACCTTCTTTAACGCATAGTCTTTCGGTTTTTCCG
>JAEEHZ010000029.1 GCA_016281115.1 Clostridiaceae bacterium
GAGAGGGCGTTGACTTCTTCCCTCTTTCCGTTGACTATGAAGAAAAGATGTACGCTATCGGTAAGATTCCCGGCGCGTACCTTAAAAGAGAAGGCAGACCTTCGGAAAAAGCCATTCTTGTTTCTCGTGTTATAGACAGACCAATCCGTCCTCTGTTCCCCAAGGATATGCGCAACGATGTTTCTGTTGTCGCAACGGTTATGTGTGTAGACCTTGACTGCTCACCCGAAATTGCAGCTATGGTAGGCACATCTATCGCAATCAGCATATCGGATATCCCGTGGAACGGACCTATTAGCGCTTGCTCTGTGGGTATGATAGACGGAGAGTATGTCATTAACCCCACATTTGAGCAGAGAAAAATATCTAAAATGGCTACAACAGTTGCATCTACCGACAGCCGCATTGCCATGATAGAAGCAGGCGCTGACCGTGTAAGCGACGAAGAGATGTACAATGCCATTATGGCAGGTCACAAGGCTAATCAGGAAATTATAGAGTTTATCAAAGGCATTCAAAAAGAGATCGGCAAGGATAAATTCACATTCGAATCCAACGAGCCCGATCACGATATGTTTGAGGCTATCTATGATTTTGCGTGCGAAGACGTTAAAAAAGCTCTCGACACAGACGACAAGACTGTAAGAGACGACAACTTAAAGCCCATTTACGAGGCTGTACATGCAAAGTTTGACGAAATATACCCCGAAATGGAAGCAAAGATAGACGAGTGTATGTACAAAACTCAAAAGACTATCGTAAGACGCTGGCTTTTAGACGAGCAAAAGCGTGTAGACGGCAGAGGCATGGACGATATAAGACCTCTTGCTTCCGAAGTAGGAATTCTACCGAGAGTTCACGGAACAGGCTTGTTCACAAGAGGACAAACTCAGGTTCTTACCTGTGCTACACTCGGTCCTGTTGCCGATAAACAGCTTTTAGACGGCATCGACGGCGAAGTTGAGAAGAGATATATACACCATTACAATTTCCCCTCCTACTCAGTTGGTGAAACAAAGCCCAGCAGAGGTCCCGGCAGACGTGAAATAGGTCATGGCGCACTTGCGGAAAGAGCGCTTGTTCCCGTAATTCCTTCTGTTGAAGATTTCCCGTATGCAATAAGACTTGTATCGGAAGTTGTATCTTCGAACGGCTCAACATCCCAGGGCAGTATTTGCGGCTCGACATTGGCTCTTATGGATGCCGGTGTTCCGATAAAAGAGCCTGTCGCAGGTATCTCCTGCGGACTTATCACCGAGGGCGACCGTTGGATGACAATGGTTGACATTCAGGGCTTAGAAGACTTCTTCGGCGATATGGACTTTAAAGTTGCAGGTACTCACACAGGTATTACGGCAATTCAAATGGATCTGAAAATCAGCGGTCTTACACCCGAAATGGTAAAAGAAGCGCTTGAAAAAACGCATAAAGCCCGTTTGTATATCCTTGATGAGGTTATGCTCAAAGCCATAGCCGAACCGAGAGCCGAGCTCTCCCCTTATGCTCCCAAAATGCTCACAACAACTATCAATCCCGAGAAGATCGGCGATGTCATTGGTAAGAGCGGCAAGATCATTCAAAAGATACAGCTTGACTGTGACTGTAAGATCGACATTGAGGACGACGGTCATGTATTCATCAGCGGCTTAGACGTTGATAAGTGCCGCCACGCTCTCAACATTGTTGAAACCATCGCAAATGAGCTTGTTCCCGGTGACGTATACTACGGCAAGGTTACAAGAATAATGGACTTCGGCGCATTTGTTGAGATAGTCCCCGGCAAAGAAGGTATGTGCCATATTTCTCAGCTTGATGTTAAGCGTGTAGACAAGGTAACCGATGTTGTAAGCGAAGGCGACGAGGTTATGGTGGCTGTATTGGGTACCGATGAGAAAGGCAGACTTAACCTTTCAAGACGTGAAGCGCTTATTAAAGTAAACGGCGCAGTTCCGGAGAATGACATCAGCGAAAGACCCCAGCGCCCCTCAAGACGCGGCAACGGCGGCAATCGCAGAGGACAGAGAAAATAAGAATTGATTAAAAATAAGCTCCGCAGATACAGGAATTCACCTGACATCTGCGGAGTTTTTTAACGTTTTTTTGGTTTTAAGTTTTCAGTTTTCAATAAAACGGCTTTGAGGAGCCGTTTTTTGCTATATCAATACTTCAATTATCAAATTACCCTTTTTTGTTTTTGCAATCACACCCAAAAATATAAATCTGCCTCTTCCCCTTACTGTCACCTTGTCGTCAGATTTTATAGTATATGATTCGCTTGTGCATAAGCGGTCATTTATAAACACCCTTTCTGCTTCAAACAGCTTTGCGCTTTGGCTACGCGAAAGCTTATATACAGCCGCGCACACAACATCGCACCTAAGCGAAGAAACCTGAACGTTTACTTTCTTTTTCTCGCCTGTAAGGTTTTGGGGCAATTCGTTGCATACGGTGCATTTAACGGACGTATGTTTGACCTTTTCAAGGTTTTGCATAATATACGGGGCTATACCGTCACGTACAAAAATATATGCCGCATTGTCAACAACGGCTATGTCGCCTATAAGCGACCGTTTAATACCCAAATTCATAATAGCACCCAGAAAATCTCTGTGGTTGAGATTATCTGAAAACTTGGCGTTCACAGGGGCAGCCTTGATGCACTGTATGGGGAAATCAATATCATAACCAAATAATTCTTTGCTTCCAAAGCGGATAATTACCCTCTCGCAGCCGTCGTAACCGCCGAAAAAAGAGTACGGTACGTAGCCGAATTGAGATCTTATCTCATTAAACAGGCTTAAGTCACCCTGAGAGCAAAAATCGGTAAATGTGTATTCGCTGTTATTATACGATTTTTCCGCAAGCTCGCAAAAACGCTTCTTTACAAGTTCTTTTTCGTCCATTTTACTTCCCGTTTCTCATATTCTCGGCAATCGTCTCAAGCGTTTGAGAAACAACATTGCCTGCGCTGTAAAAGCCCAAGCCGCCGTTTTCCACAACACACGCAAACGCAAGCGGGCAGTCCTCGTCAAGCGTAAAGCCCGTTATCCAGCCGTGAGCGTCGTCGTTTTTGCCTGTTTCCGCAGTACCCGTTTTGGCACAAACGGTAAGCGACGGAAAGCTCCAGTCGCCGTAATAATCGCTTACGGTAGAGCGCATCATATCTTTGATCTTTGCCGCTGTGGAAGGCTTTATCAAAGACTTTGAACTCATTACCGCAGACAGGTCTATCAAAGATGTGTTCTTTACGGTATGCGGTATTATCGTGCTGCCGCCGCGTGCAACTCCTGCCGAAAGTATTGCCATATTCATCGGGCAGACCTCGTCGGTATACTGCC
>JAEEHZ010000030.1 GCA_016281115.1 Clostridiaceae bacterium
AAGTAGGCAAAGGACACCAAAGGGGGAAACCCGTCGGATGTTTCCCCCTTTGGAAATCCCTTTCGCGACCACCCGGGGGCGCTGCGCCCCCCGCTGGGTGGACGAGAGCCCCCCGCTTTCCGCTTGGCAAGTCTGTTGTGTGATTTGTTGCTCTTGTAAGGCATAAGTTTTCCCAAGGGGGAGCCCGAAAAGCCGCTTTACAGCAATAAAAAGTCGCCCTAAGGCGGCTTATGACATAATGTATATTATGTTGCATTTTAGGGTAAGCGGTTGGTGGCAGTTTTACATAAATCGACAATAAAACCTAAAAAAGGGCACAACAAGCAAAGCCTTTTCACTGAAATTTCAAAAAAGTCGGCAGAAAGACTCTTTTTGTTGTACCCAAATTTAGTTGTTGTTAAATTTTATATAAAAAAAGCGATTATTTTTTCAAAAAACTCTTGCAATTTGTGTTCGATTATGGTAAACTTCAATCGTAGAGTTAATGTCTATATATATTTTTAACTACTGTTTGCAACATAATATATATTATGTTGCAAACGCTTAAAAAAGCGAAAAAATTTACGAGAAAAGGGGTTGATAGCGAAGTAGGTATTTGCCGCCGGCACAGGCGGCTGCAGACGTGTAAAACACGACTGCACAGGCGAGACTGAATTATTAATGAAAGGATTTGATTTATATGAAAAAAATCATAAGCTTGCTCTTAGTGTTACTTTTAGCGCTCACAAGCGCGGTAGCGGTTAACGCTGAGGGCATAAAGGACATTTTTGCTGTGCAGGAAGCACACGGAGATGCAAGCGGTACCACTGCTTCCGGGTTGACATGGTCTATTGTCAATGGCGCTCTTACAATTTCAGGTAGCGGCGCTATCGGTGATTACAGTGGATACACTCAAGACTGGAGACAGTATTACAATGATGTTACTTCTATATCAATAGGCAACAATGTAACATCTATTGGCCAATATGCTTTTACTTATTTGCAAAATGTTACTTCTGTAACAATCGGCAGTGGCGTTACAACAATTGCAGATCAGGCTTTTGCAAGTTGCAAAGGCTTAAAGACTGTTGATATTCCTGCTAATGTAACGTATATAGGAGATATGGCGTTTGGATGGACTAACATTGAGACAATTTATTTCGAAAGTAAAGACACCTTGATTCGTGGTTCAAGCGGTGTTATTCCTGAAGGTTGTGTAATTGTTGGTGAAGATAACAGCAGCCGAGGTACAGTTAATGGATATACTTGTTACAATGCTAAGAGATACGCAACACAGTATGGGTTAACCTTTGCTCCGATTGACACACCGAGTACCGTTACATTTAGCATTCAATCTGATAATTTTATGTCTTTACAAAAAACTCCCAAAGTGGCGTTGACCATTCCCGATGTTCCGGCGCATGAATGGCTCAGTCAAACTTACGGAAATGCGTTCTCTCAGGAAGAGCTTGAAGAACTTGAGGCTATGATGATAGACGATTTCCTCGGTTGGTCTACTATAGAAGGCGCAACTGTACCGATGTACCGTTCCGGTGATACATACACAAAAGAGGGAGACGCAACACTTTACGCCGTTTGGAAAACTGTTCACGGCGGAGACGATAATTGTTATTGGGAACTCAAAGACGGCGTGCTTAAAGTAACCGCAACAAACGGCGGAGAATTTAACAGTCCAATGTTTTTTGAATTCTTAACCGCTCAAAAAGTTCACAGGTTAGAGCTTTACGGCTTTACTTCGGTAGTAATCGGAGATCCTATGGGCTGGATTGATTTTGTTGGATTGGAAAGTCTGTATTTGGATGAAAATGTCATGAATGTTACTTTTAATCCGATTCAAACCGGTACCGATGAAACTTTTGATGAAGTAGGATTCTATAACTGTTTGCAATTAAAAGAAATTGTTGTGGATGAAAGCAACACAACTTATGCTTCTCAAGACGGCGTTCTTTTCAGTAAGGATATGCATACCTTAGTATACTTACCTTTGGGTATATCTGGAGAATATGAGATACCTGCAGGTGTAACAGATATAAGTGTATTGACAAATCCTCAGAGTTGCGGAGCGTACGATATGCTTACAGTAGGTCCCGATTTACAGCATTTAATCGTTCCTGCTTCCGTATCAAGATCAGATGTACAGAGCATATATCAAAGACCTAATATTGACCATTATCGTACAATAACATATAAAGGCGACAGCGGAAGTAACCATACAGTAAATCTTAATGCAAATGGCGGATCATTGCCGTCAGGCTCATCTTCAACACTTACAAAGGTTTACGGTCAGGCACTGACGCTTCCTGTACCCACAAAGCCAGGTAAAGTTTTCTGTGGCTGGCAACTTCCTGCTCCCGAAGATGAATTTGCAACTGTTGGTCCGGCTGTATATGACAAATACTATTACGATACAGACACAGCGGAAACATTAACAGCCATCTGGCAGGATGACCAATACTTACAGTTACCTTCAAACAGCGCTACAGCCGAACAAATCGCAAGCTATGAAGGCGTAAACAGCATTAAAGAGGGTTACACGGCAAAAGAATCTAAAGTAGGTAACGTAAACGGTACATCCAAATCATGGATACGTCAGTCTGCGCAGTGGACAGATCAAGCCGCGGGTGAGGCTTTACTTACAATAGATTATTCTTACACACCCGATGTAATTTACAATTCAAAAGACGTTATGTTCATTTGTGACGTAAGCGGCAGTATGGGTATGCACGTTGGACGTCTTGAAAGCATTATAAATAACTTGGCTGCGTCACTTCTCAGCGGAGATAAAAACAACCGAGTATCTTATATTTCCTTTAAAACTGCTTTAATAGAAAGATGCGATTTCACAGAGAACCTCGGAGATATTTTGAACGCGACATATAATACAAAACTGTATACATCTAACTGGGGTGATGAGATCTATTCTATGGCGTTTGACCAAGCTAAATATTATTTCGCTAACAGAGCCGACAAGTCAAGACAACCTCTTATCATCTTTATGTCTGACGGTGTACACGAAGGCGTAGGTAGCATATCGGCAAATAATATTTACGGTGGCGACGAAGCTCAGGCACTCAAAGATATGGGTTGCGAGATAGCTACAATAGCGTTTGATACAGGTAGTTACCAAGGCGCTTAT
>JAEEHZ010000031.1 GCA_016281115.1 Clostridiaceae bacterium
TGAAATTTGGAACGTGAGGTTTGTAAAAGAAGGCGCTTCTTGGTATCTGCGAATTTATATCGACAAAGACGGCGGTGTAAATATTGAAGACTGCGAAGCATTCAGTCGTGAGATAGACCCGTTGCTCGACGAAAATAACGTAATCGAACAAAGCTATTGCTTAGAGGTCTCGTCGCCGGGGCTTGAACGGGAGCTGACACGTGAAGAGCATTTTGAAAAATATATCGGCAGCGATGTTATGGTAAAGCTCATCAGACCAATTGAGGGCATTGGCAGAGAGCTTGACGGTGTGCTTTCAGCCTGCGACAAAGACACGATAGAGCTTTCCGATGCAGACGGCAACACGGTCATATTAAACAAAAAAGATACCGTTTGGGTAAAACTGGACGATTTTGATATATAACATAAATATTATTGAAAGGACTTGATTATAAAAATGGACATTAAGGAAATGTATGCAGCGCTTGAGGCTTTGGAGAAGGAAAAGGGAATATCTAAAGACTTTATGCAAATGCAGATAGAAAAAGCAATTATGATCGCCTGCAAAAACACCTATAACGGCAACGACGATGTTATAGTTAATTTTGAAGACGGTGATGTAGACGTAAGACTTAATAAAACGGTGGTTGAAGAAGTTACCGACCCCGACAGAGAGATAACTCTTACAGACGCAAGAAAGATAGACGCAAATACCGATATTGGTGAAAAGGTCGGCGTTGCGCTTGACCCTGTTGAATTCGGCAGAATTTCCGTTCAAACGGCGCGTTCTATAATCCGTCAGGGAATACGTGACGGCGAGCGCGGAAGAATGTATCAGGATTTTCTCGTGCATAACCACGAGATCGTTACCGCAACGGTAGAGCGCATAGACCCCAAAACAGGAAACTTTGCGCTCAGATTCGGCAAGGCAGACATAGTGCTTCCGCATTCGGAGCAGATAGGAAACGAGAGAGTGCGTGAGGGCGACAATATTAAATTCTATATATCCGAGGTAAAAGAAACAGAAAAAGGTCCCCGCATAATAATTTCGCGTAAAAGTGCAGAATTTGTTAAAAAGCTGTTTGAAAACGAAGTACCTGAAATAGCCGACGGCACAATTGAGATAAAATCTGCTTCCCGTGAAGCAGGCAGCAGAACAAAACTTGCCGTTTACAGCAAAAACCCCGATGTAGACTCCGTGGGATCCTGTATAGGCCCACGCGGCGGCAGAGTTAACGCCGTTGTTGATGAACTCGGCGGCGAGAAAATAGACATTATAGAGTACAGTGAAGACCCTGCAAAATTTATTGCGGCAGCACTTGCACCTGCAAATGTAATTGAAGTAAAGCTCGGTGATACGGAAGAGAAGAATTGCAAGGTAACAGTGCCTGACAGCCAGCTTTCGCTTGCGATAGGCAACAAGGGACAAAATGTCCGTCTTGCCGCAAGGCTTACAGGCTGGAAAATAGATATACGCCCGGAAAGCGGATTTTTCGGCGAGGACGACGAAGACGAAAATGTCGGTTCCGAGGAATAATTTGCCTGCAAGGGAGCAATAATTATGCAAAAGCATATACCGCTGAGACAGTGTGCGGGTTGCGGAGAAATGAAGGGAAAATCACAGCTTTTCAGAATAGTATGCGTTAAAAACGTTGATCTTTCACATACCTTTATGCTCGACAAAAGTATTAAAGCTCAGGGCAGAGGCGTATACATCTGCAAAAGTGAAGAATGTATAAGCAAAGCGGAAAAATCGAAAAGATTCAAGCGCTTTCTCGGAGCCGAAGCTCAAAGCATTTGTGCTCAGCTGAAAAATGAATTGAATGATCGGGAGTGATCGCGGTGAATGATAAACTGCTTGGGATATTAGGATTGTCACGCAGGGCAGGAAGGCTGATTTTAGGATTCGATATGGTTTGCGAAAGAATAAAATCAGGCGAAGCAAAGCTCGTGATCACCGCAAGCGATACATCAAAAAATACATATAAAGCCTTAATGAGGGTTTTAGACGAAAGCCCATGCGAGCATATGGTGCTGTGCCGCGGCAAAGAAGAGATCTCTGCGGCGCTCGGTAGATTGACCTCGGTCATGTGCGTAACGGACGAGGGTTTTGCTCGCAAAATAAAGGAGCTGAATTTGCAAAGCGCAGACGACAGTTCCAAAAAAACAGAAGGGAATGGTAGCATATGAAATATAAGCTCGGAGAACTTATTAAAGATTTTAACGTAACAAAAAAAGAAGTTACCGACTTGCTCAAGGAGCATTTTTCAGGCACAAAAAACAACAGTACCATACTTACCGAAGAAGAACTTAACTATATATTTGAATGCTTTACGCTGAAAAATTCGGTAGAAAGCTTTGACGAATATTACGCTTTGGCAGCTTTAAAAGAAGAAAAGCCCGAGCCTGAGCCAATACAGGCTGAGCCGGAGGAAAAAGGAGCCGAACCTGAGGAAAAAGCAGCCAAAAAGAAAAAGTCAACGTCAAAAGAGAGCACAGAAGCAGGCAAAAAGCAGAGCAAAGAAGAAAAGATACAAAAGAGCGTAAAAGGCGAAGACGAAAAAGCGCCTGCCGCCAAAAAGTATGATACTAAACCTGCCGCCAAAAAGCAGGATACAGAAAAGTCCTCGGAGGATAATGTTATCCGCAAAAAAGAAAAGAGAGTTGTAAACACAAGATCCTCCAACGTGAACATTGAGAGATACAACGAGAAATACGACCATATGGCAGGCGATAAATATCGCAGCGATAAGATGCTCTCCAAGCAGAAAATAACACAGCGTTCTCAGCAGAAAAACAAAATGCGCGGCAAAAAAGAAACTGAAGCAGAGCGCTTAAACAGAATCGCAAATGAGAGAAAAGCAAAACCCATTACTGTTGTTCTGCCTGAAGAGATAACTGTACACGATCTGGCTATCAAGCTGAAGGCAACTGCCGCAGAGGTAGTAAAGAAGCTCTTTATGCTCGGTATGATGGTAACGGTAAATGATGTTATAGACTTTGATACAGCTTCACTTGCGGCAATGGAGTTCCACGCAAAGGTTGAAAAAGAAGTTGTTGTAACAATAGAAGACCGTATAATAGACGATAGCGAAGATACAGATGAAAATTTGGAAACAAGAGCCCCCGTTGTTGTTGTTATGGGTCATGTTGACCACGGAAAAACATCTTTGCTCGACTATATAAGAAAAGCAAATGTTACATCTACCGAGGCAGGCGGAATAACACAGCACATAGGCGCGTACCGAGTTAAGGTAGGGGATAAGAATATCACATTTCTTGATACCCCCGGACACGAGGCGTTTACAACAATGCGTGCAAGAGGCGCACAGGTAACGGATATAGCAATACTTGTTGTTGCCGCGGACGACGGTATTATGCCCCAGACAATAGAAGCTATAAACCACGCAAAGGCAGCCGAGGTATCGGTAATAGTTGCAATAAATAAAATGGATAAACCAGCCGCAAACCCCGACCGTGTAAAGCAGCAGCTTGTAGAATACGGTCTTGTGCCTGAGGAATGGGGCGGAGATGTTCCGTGCATACCCGTTTCGGCGAAAACAGGCGAGGGCGTTAACGATTTGCTTGAGATGGTAAACCTTGTAGCAGACGTAAAAGAGCTTAAGGCTAACCCCAACAGAGCCGCAAAGGGTACTGTTATTGAGGCACGCCTTGATAAGGGCAGAGGTCCTATCGCTTCTATTCTTGTTCAAAACGGAACGCTCAACAAGGGCGATATTATCGTTGCAGGTACTGCAGTCGGCAGAGTAAGAGCCATGACGGACGACAAGGGCAGAAAAATTGAAAAGGCAGGTCCTTCCGTACCCGTAGAGATAACAGGTCTTGACGATGTTCCCACAGGCGGCGACGTATTCAATGTTGTAAGCGATGAGCGCCTTGCAAGAGAGCTTGTTGAGCAGCGTAAAGACAAAATAAAAGAAGAAATATTCGCAAAGCAGACGAAGGTTACGCTTGACAATCTGTTCGACCAAATGCAGCTCGGTGAGATGAAAGAGCTCAAAATAATAGTTAAAGCCGACGTTCAGGGCAGTGTTGAGGCTGTTAAGCAGTCTTTGGAGAAGCTCTCTAACGAAGAGGTAAGAGTAAGCGTTATTCACGGAGCCGTAGGTGCCGTGAACGAATCCGACGTTATGCTTGCCAACGCCAGCAACGCAATTATTGTAGGCTTTAATGTACGCCCGGACGCAATTGCCGAGGAAACAGCTGAGCGCGACGGCGTTGACATGCGCCTATACCGTGTTATTTACGATTGCATAGAAGAAATCGAATCAGCTATGAAGGGTATGCTTGCGCCTAAATTCCGTGAGGTAGTTTTGGGCAAGGCGGAGTGTCGTAATGTAATCAAGATCAAGAGCATCGGATTTATCGCAGGAAGCTATGTATTAAACGGTAAGATCGTACGTAATGCCGATGTAAGAATAGTTCGTGACGGCGTTATTATAGCCGATGACAAGATCGCTTCTTTGCAGAGATTTAAAGACACCGTTAAAGAGGTAGCCGCGGGCTATGAGTGCGGTATCGGATTGGAGCGCTTTAACGATCTTAAAGAAGGCGACATTATAGAAGCATACGAAATGCAGGAATACAGAGACTAAAATATGACTTATCAAAAGGTGTGATTAATTTGGCAGGATACAAAAATTCACGAAACGCCGAAGATATTAAGCGTGAAATTGCCGCCGCAGTGCGCGAAATGAAGGACCCCCGTGTAAAGGACGGCATAATAAGCGTTGTAAGAATAGAAATATCTAACGATAACTCTTTTTGTAAGGTGTATGTGAGCGCAATGAAGGGGCTCGATACTGCAAAATCCGCCGCTAAGGCGTTGAACGGCGCCGCAGGATATTTGCGAAAAGAGATAGCCTCTCACTTGAAATTGCGCCACACACCGGAGCTTAAATTTTATCCTACCGATTCTATCGAATACAGCGCAAAAATCAACACAATTATTAATACACTTGATATAAAGGATGATACACCCCAACATGATGACAATTAACGATGTTGCAAGGCTCTTAAAAGAGAATGACGATATTTTGATACTGTCGCACCATTTCCCCGACGGCGACACGTTAGGCAGTGCATATGCGCTGTGCGGTGCGTTGCAGATCATGGGAAAGCGTGCGAGAGTAGAATGTTCCGACGAAATACCAAACAAATTTCTGTTCATAAAAAACAGTGTTGAAATCCAGCAATTTGAGCCGAAGTATATTGTAAGCGCAGACGTTGCAGACAGCAAACTTTTGGGTTCGCTGTGCGAGGTTTACGGTAATAAGATAGATTTGTGCATTGACCACCATTCCCGAAACACAAGCTTTGCAAAACAAAGCTATGTAGAGGGCGATTCTGCTGCGTGTGCCGAAATAATGTATCTTATAGTAAAAGAGCTGATAAACGAAATCCCCAAAAGCATTGCCGATTGCCTTTATACGGGTGTATGCACAGATACGGGATGCTTTAAGTTCAGCAATGTTACCGCACGCACACACAAAATCGCCGCCGAGCTGATTGCGCTCGGCTGTGACCACGCTTTGATAAACAAAGTCATGTTCGATACAAAATCAAGGTCAAGAATTGCACTGGAAAAAGCGGTTTTGGATAACCTGAAATTTGAGTATAACGGACTGTGTGCTACTGTGGTACTTACAAGAGATATGATAGCATCTTCGGGCGCCGTTGAGGACGACATAGACGGAATATCATCTCTGCCGCGTCAAATAGAGGGTGTGGCGGCAGCAGTTACACTACGCGAGCTTGACAGCGGAGCTTACAAGGTTTCGCTCAGAACAGACAACGCTTTGAATGCCGCTCAGATAGCGGTGGGCTTCGGCGGGGGCGGACATGCTGCCGCAGCAGGCTGCACAATTAAGGACTCGCGTGAAAACGCAGAAAAAGCGTTGCTTAACGCAATAGGCAATGCACTTAAAGAACAAAATATGATCTAAAAGGAAAAACGGCTTACGCACGGTTTGATCCTTGCTTTTGCAGGGTGGATTAATTTGTGCGGCAGCCGTTTTGTGTGAAATTATGAATGGTGTTATAGTAATTGACAAACCTAAAGACTACACGTCTTTTGATGTTGTTGCGATAGTGAGAAAAGTTTCGGGTGAGAAAAAGATAGGTCACACAGGTACGCTTGATCCTATGGCGACAGGCGTTTTGCCGATACTCTTGGGCAGCGCCGCAAAAGCGCAGTCGGTTTTACCGAATACCGACAAAGCGTATAGGGCTTCTTTACAGCTTGGAATAACAACAGATACGCTCGATATCACGGGAAAAGTTTTAACAAATAAAAAGAGTAATATAACTAAAGAGGAATTCTCAAATACGCTTAAAGGCTTTTTGGGCAGGCAGAATCAGATCCCGCCTATGTACAGCGCAATTAAAGTTGACGGTGTAAGACTGTATGACCTTGCGCGCAAGGGTGTGCAGATAGAGCGCGAAGCCCGTGAGATATACATATCAAAGCTTGTACTTAATGAGTTTGACTGTGAAGCTCAGACTGCTCAAATAGAAGTTGAATGTTCCAAAGGAACTTATATACGAAGTCTTATTGACGATATAGGAAAAGTCCTGGGCTGCGGAGCCGTTATGACCGGGCTCAGAAGGACAAGCGCCTGCGGTTATAGTATAAACGAGGCTGTGAAAATATCCGATATAAAGGAGATGTCGAAGACTGATTTAGAGGTTTTGTTAAAACCGACTGAAAGCATCTTTTACTCTTATCCGCAAATAAATGTTTCCGCGGCGCAGGCAACAAGATTTTATAACGGCGGCGCGCTTGATATAGAGCGCACGTTACTTAAAAATACTTCGGAAGATAATAAAATATACCGCGTGAAAACAAAGGAGAATGTTTTTCTCGGGCTTGGAATAACAGATTTAAAAGATGGGATAATCAAGGTTTACAAGCATTTTGAAAGTGATAAATTCTGACTTTCTTATGTTGCAACTTGTTTAAAAATAACCTAATTCCCAAAAAAATATTGACATAATATGATAGATATGATAAACTCACTTTGTCAGGGTAAGGCAGTAAAGTGTTAGTGATGTAATTATTTTACTATATATTAACTGTTTACGCCGTTTTTATTATGAAAGCGAGGGAACGACCATGGGCTTTTTAGACAGAGCAATTAAAAGAGGCATCAGCAACGCCGTGTCGGGCGCTGTTGAACAGGGCGTGAGAAAAGCTGTTGAGCCAAAAATAGAACAGGCAACAGCAAACGCAGTGAATTCAGCCGCTAAAAGCATAAACGACTCTGTGTCTTCGGGAACACAAGCATATAATTCCGAAAATTCACAGGTTCAGCAAAGTCAGGTGAATACAGCCGAAGTTAACCGGGCGATGGATACCTTGGGCGGTCTTTTCGGCGGATTAAGCTCAGGGGCGAGAAACTTTGCTAACGAAGCGGCGAAAAATATGAAAATTTGTCCCGAATGCGGTGAGGCTGCGCCTGCCGACAATGCGTTTTGCCCTTCCTGCGGCGCAAAGCTGCCGGAGATGACGGTGGCACAGGGCGCTGTTTGCAGTGCTTGCGGAAGACAAAATGATGTAGGAACAAAATTCTGCGCAGGTTGCGGAGCCAAGCTGCCCGCGGCAATAGCAGAAGAGGAAGCTCAAAAGAAAGCCGACGAAGCTGTTTTGGCAAAATGGGACGAAGTCCTTTACAATTATCCCAAATGGTGCTTTGGCGGGCATAATTACGACATAGAGAACAACGGTCACGACTCAGACGGAAACCCGATGTATCTGTTTACTGTCTGCGGTACAAACAGCGAAGCGCTTAACAGTTATGTTCAGCTTTTGAAGCAAAACGGATTTATAAGACCCGATGGCTATACTTCCGATGAATCTCTTTATAAAATGGTAGACGGCAAATGCTTTGCGTTCGGTCAAACAGAAGCTTTTTCTACCGACCCGGGCGTTATGTGCGTTGCGTTTTATATAGGGGATTATGACAAGCGCAAAAAAGAACAGCCAAAGCGTAGCTTTTTAGGCGGTTTGTTCGGATAAAATATTTGGAGGATAAGTTTAATGAAAAGAATTATTGCAATATTAGCCGTTTTGGCACTTGTTATGAGCTTTGCCGCTTGTGGTGACAACAAACCCGCTTCGGGCGGTTCGGGACAGTCGGGAAACAACACTTCTTCCGAGGCAGCAGTGGTGTCAACAAATGATAACACGCAAAGCGGTGAAAAATCACTTGCCGATATATATGATTATTATGACAATATCATTGATCTGCTTCAAAAAAAGATCGGCGATATTATAGAAGTAAACAACAAGAAATTGGAGGATGCCGGCGGCGAATATTATAACGATCCCGCTTATATGATAGTTTCTTATCTTCCTTTTTTGACTTTATCAACCGACCCTATAATGTTCTCAGCGGGGACTCCCGTATCCACATTGGAGCTTTCTTACAGCTATATGGGTCACGAGGATGCTAAAATAGAACAAGACGGCAACCAATATACCGTTACATATAAAGATAGTGACAGTGACGGAGAATATGTAAGCAAAAAGGTTATGAAGTTTGATCCGCAGACTATATCTATGAGCTATGTGAGCTATCGCAATGATGAAATCGTAAATTTCTATGAGTATGTGGGCTTAGGCAACGATAAATACGCGCTTGTAGATACACGCGACCGTGCAATAGTTACCTGCAAAGACGGCGAGATCCTCACAGTTCTTCACGCATCCAATATATACGATGAGGATTGGGAAACAGGCGAACTCAGTAAAGAATCGGCAGTAAATGTGTATCCCGATGATTCTATTTTCGGAAAAACCATAGATGACTCTTGGGTAACCCAGCACGAGGCAGACGGTGCAATAGAAAGACTTTATAATTTTGACGGAACCACTCTTAAGATCACAGGTATGAAAACTGACTATGATTGGGAAAGCGGAGAAACGACGTATACTCCCGGATTCAGTGCGGAGATAAAGGTTGAGGAGTAATTGTTTTCAGCGGCGATTTTTATAAGTTGCCGATGTAATAAATATTTTATAACACAGGGAGAGAAATTTGTTATGATCACTTGTAAAAATTGCGGAGCAGAGCTTCAGGATAACGCAACCTTCTGCACATCTTGCGGAGCTAAGGTAGAACAGCCTGCAGCGCAGCCAAACCAAAATGCAAACCAAAACCCCAACGATTTTGCGGCAAAGGTAGCGTCATTTAACAACACCGCAGATACAACAGCAGAGTTTGACCCTAAAGATATAGAGGACAACAAAGTTATGGGTGTTCTTGCTTATTTATCTTGGCTCGTACTTATCCCTATTCTTGCTGCGCCTCAGTCGAAGTTTGCGAGATATCACGCAAATCAGGGACTCGTTCTCGCTATCGTTGAAATAGGCTGGATCATAGTTTCTATGATACTTGGATTTATATTTGGACTTATAAGCTGGTATTTGGGAATGATTTTAGGCACATTACTTAATCTCGTTAATATTGTGTTCCTTGTTTTTGCAATACTGGGAATAGTAAATGCAGCACAAGGCAAAGCAAAAGAGCTTCCTATCATAGGTAAAATAAGATTGCTTAAATAATAAACATACTAATAAAACCCTGTATTTCTCACCGGACTTTCGGATGTGAAATACAGGGTTATTTTTTATTCTTTTTATTAGTTTTGCTTTACGGTTATTCTTTGTTCTTCGCCTTTCATGAGACGTTTTATGTTGCTTTTGTGTCTGTAAATAACCAGGAACGAAATAACTGTTGCAATTACCGAAACGGTTATAACGTACAGCATTGAATAACCTTGATAGTAAGTGATGTAGTAGTTGACACATATAGTAGATATAAAACACGCTAATGCAGCAAAAATTGAGCCTAAAGAAACAATCTTACTTATTAAGAATACAATTGCAAAGGCCGCAACGGAGAACAGGAAAACTCTGTAATCGGTCATAAACAGCACTGCCGCACTTGTTACAACGCCTTTGCCGCCTTTAAGCCCGAAATATGCAGGAAACATATGCCCGATTATGCAAAATAATCCGCAAATATATTTTCCTATCGAAGTATATTCGGGGTTGTCTACCGTGTAATGAAAAAGCAGTTGCGTTGCCAATATGGGGATAACAGCTTTAATGAAATCTCCCACAAAGGTAATGATAGCCTGCGCTTTTCCAACGCTTCTTAAAACATTTGTAAATCCTGCGTTTCCGCTGCCGAGTGTTCTTATATCCTGCTTAACGGTGGTGCGTGTAAGCAAGATTGAGAAATTTATACTACCCGATAAATATCCGAGCACGGCAGCTATTATGGATATAAATAAGCAGTTTGACATATATAATGATAATTCGTTCATTTAAACTCAATGAGGCGCGCCCTGCGCGTCTTGTACCTCCAAATAATGAATTTATTTTTCGCCGCGCTCTCTTATTATAAATCTTATCGGAGCGCCTGTCATACCAAATGTGTCTCTTATTCGGTTTTCGAGATATCTTTGATAAGAGAAATGAAATAATTCCTCGTTGTTAACAAAGAATACAAACGTGGGCGGTTTTACCGAAGCCTGAGTCATATAATATATTTTCAGCCTTCTGCCCTTGTCGGTAGGAGGCTGTACCTTTGCAGTGGATTGAGCCAACAAATCGTTTAGAACACCTGTTTTTATTCTCATTGCGCAGTAGTTTGCAACGGTGTTTATCATCTCAAACAGTTTGTCTATTCGCTGACCTGTGAGGGCAGAAATGAAGATTATCGGTGCATACGACATAAATGAAAAGTCATTTTCAAGCTTTTTGCGAAATTCCTGCATCGTTTTTCCGTCTTTTTCTATCGCATCCCATTTGTTAACGGCGATAATACATCCCTTGCCCGCTTCGCAAGCAAGTCCTGCTACCTTACTGTCCTGCTCGGTGAAGCCTTCGGTCGCGTCTATCATGATAACGCACACGTCGCTTCTTTCAATAGCCATTTTTGCGCGTAATATGCTGTATTTTTCAATATCATTTGTTATTTTTGACTTTCGGCGTATTCCGGCAGTGTCAGTAAATCGATATTTGCCGTAGGGCGTTTCAGCGTAAGAATCTATGCTGTCTCTTGTAGTGCCTGCAATGTTTGAAACTATGCAGCGGTTTTCGCCTAATATTTTATTTATCAAAGAGGATTTCCCTGCATTTGGTTTGCCTATAACCGCAACGGAAATATACTCATCTTCATCGTCGCCGCTGTCATCTTTCGGTAAATGGGCAAACACTGCGTCCAGCAAATCGCCTGTTCCGTGTCCGTGTACAGATGAAACTTGTATGGGGTCGCCTAAACCCAAGTTGTAAAACTCCCAAAAATCTGCGGGCGGCTCGCCGATGGAATCACACTTATTAACGCACAAAACAACAGGTACGCCGCTTTTCTGAAGCATAGCGGCAACGTCCATATCGCTTGATACGATCCCTGTTTTTACATCAACAACAAATATTATCGCATCTGCAGATTCTATCGCAAGCTGTGCCTGCTCGCGCATCTGCTTTGGTATTATTTCACTGCTTTGGGGTTCTATTCCGCCTGTGTCTATAAGGCTGATTTTTCTGTTTTGCCATTCGCATACGCCGAATATCCTGTCTCTTGTAACCCCCGGCGTGTCGTCAACAATAGATACACGCTGACCCACAAGCTTGTTAAATAATGTGGATTTTCCTACATTCGGTCTGCCTACAATAGCCACAACAGGTCTTGACACTGCGCGTCACCTTCCTTTGCTGTATATTTCATAAGTTATTCACCCAAAATGGCGCTCAGAAGTTCTCCGCCGTCGTTGCCTACGGGTGTTATTTTTATATTAAGGGCTTTTTGAGCCTGCTCTAATGTTATGTCATCGAGAAATATGTCCTCATCACGTTTTAGCATAACGGCAGGTATGAGCAGTTCTTCACCCAAATCTTTGTCTTTTAACTGATTTATCAGGTCGCCTCCGGTTATCAGCCCCGAAACATTTATTTGATCGCCGAAAAATTCATTTACAATCGCCACAGCCTGAATATGAAGCTTAGGAAATTTCGCCTCACAGGCATCGTAGAGCATTTTCATATAAGGAGCCGCAGAAACACCTCCGGCACACGTTATATATCTTTCCTTTTCAAGAACATAGTCGCATTGCTCGAGAGCCGATGCGAATTCTTCGTTCATGAGAGATATAAGCCCCACGCCATTTTCAAGCTGATCAAAGTCCTCATAATAATCTGTTTCGGGAATAGGTAATTCTGCCTTAATAAAAAACTCGTCTGCAGCATAAACAAGTCTGCTGCCATAGCGCTCAAAAAAACTGTTTCCGTACTCATTTATAATATTAAGGGTCTCTAAAGCAGTTTCTTTTGTGTAGGGCTTAAGCGGATATAATCCTTCGCGATATTTTGTAAGTCCCACGGGTACAACAGCGATGCATTCAAGCGATGGGTAGAGCTGCGCCAAATCTTCTATTGAACGTCGCAGTTCGTCACCGTCGTTAAGTCCCGGGCAAGCCACTATTTGACAATTTATTTTGATGCCTGCGTCTGCAAATTGCCGCAGTATTTTAAGAGCTTCCCCTGCAAAACGGTTATTCATCATTTTGCATCTCAGCTCGGGGTTAGTGGTATGAACAGAAACATTTATAGGGCTTATGTGCATCTTGATGATACGGTCAATTTCGTGCTGTGTGAGGTTTGTAAGAGTAACGTAATTTCCGAACAAAAATGAAAGGCGAGAGTCGTCGTCTTTAAAATATAGAGATTTTCTCATACCCTTCGGCAACTGGTCGATAAAGCAAAAAACGCAGTCATTTTTGCAGGAATGCTGCTTGTCCATAAGGTACGTTTCAAATTCAAGCCCTATTTCGTCATATTCGCGCTTTTTTATCTCAATGATCTCTGTTTCGCCGTTTTTGTGCTCTATTTCAAGCTTTAGGAAGATTCCCGTTTGATAAAATCTGTAATCAAGAACATCGGCAATTTCGTTGCCGTTTATTGTAAGCAGCTTATCATAAGCTGATATTCCTGCTTTGTGGGCAGGGCTGTTTTCTTGCACCGAATTAATAATAACCATTGCCCGCTCCAAACAAGGCGTATTTGCAGCCTTAAAACATAGTTTGTGTGATTTGTAAATGGATTCTGAATTCTCTAACAAAAACAGAGGAAGAAAATTCCTTCCTCTGCTTTAGGTCTTAATGTAATTACGCATCCATTTTAATTACTTCTCTGCCGTTATAGAAACCGCAGTTTTTGCAAACTCTGTGGGGAGCCTTAAGCTCACCGCACTTGGGGCATGTCATAAGAGCAGGGGCATTGAGCTTCCAGACGTTTGAACGTCTTTTGTCTCTTCTGGCTTGCGAATGTTTTCTCTTTGGTACCGCCACAATCAGCACCTCCTTAAGCGAAAATAATCATACAAGGATATAATCCTTAATTTAAGAGCTGTTTAAGAACCTCGAGCCGAGGATCTGTCCGACCTGTTTTGCAGCTGCAATTGCCGTTATTTAAGTTTTTTCCACATACAGTGCAAAGCCCTTTGCAATCGTCTTTGCACAAAAACTTAGAGGGCATGTCCAAAATGATATCGGACTCTGCCACGGCGTCAAGCTCAACCACGCGGTCGGGTGCTTCGATATATTCGTCGTCAGCGTCACCAGTAAGCTCTGTTACAACAATATGTTCAAAGCTCTTGTCGTAATGCTTTAAAACGGCAGTGCCGCAGCGATCGCACGATGCGCTGTGATCATATGATACATCAAGCGTAAGCTTAATGAGTCCTGCTCTGTTTTCTGCAAAGGCATCTATCTTTACGGGCGTAAAAAAAGGATGCGCACCGTTAAAAGATATCGCCGACATATCGAGAGAATAGCTTAATTGCTTTTTTGCACCGTGAGATGCGAACACATCTTTTAAGTTGAATAACATACAGCACCTCTCGAAACGCACATATATCAATTTAAACGCTTTCCCTATTATAGTTTATAAGGGTTGGTTTGTCAACATTTTTTTAATTAAATTGCCTTTAAATAGAAATAAAATTGTTTGTACAGTTTTACTTTGCTTATTTGAGCCACAGAATTTTAAATGGGTTTTCGTAAGCAGGCCAGTAAGTGATAATTCTTACAACGGCTGCTACTGTTTTGCACAGTATAAACACTATGGATGCAGTTAATCCTACGATTGCCACTGTGGCGGTCGGCGCAAATAAGATGTATAACACCCAAAATGTTATGTGAAGAATGTATTCCATTATAGAAGCTACTTTGGGCAAAAAAAGAAGAATGAGGAAAAATATCGCCATAAAAAGCAGGGTCACCGATTTGTTGCTGACAAATACGAGAAAATCAAAATCTATCGGCACAAACGAGAAAACAAACGGAAAAAGCACTTTAAAAAATGAGAAAAAGAAGAATTTTCCTATCTCTTCGTTGTTTAACTCCGATTTATACAATAATTGAAAATAACCGATTATATTATTCATAAGCTAATTTTAATATCGGCGCGGTATACGGCAATATTTTCCTTTCTTTGTGTTGTAAATGCAAATAACGGCTTACAAAGCTTTAAAGCCTGCAGCGTTTATCGCTTCTTTCAGTACGGAAACATCAATATCCTTTTCAAGCACGGCAACGGCACGTTTTTCTTCCAGACTTACCTCGGCGGTTACGCCGTCTATTGCGTTAAGCGCAGCCTCTGCTGTTTGTCTGCAATGGTCGCAAGACATACCTTCAATAGATATTTCCACTGTCTTTTTCATATTGCTTTCATCCTTTTTATCATCACTTTGTTGGGTGTTCCCGTTATCCGAAGTTTCTTCTTCAAAGTTAAGGTGTATTTCTTCCGGTACATTTTGAAGCTTTTCGGGCTTTAGGGGCACCAGCTCGTCAAAGGAGCTTGCTTTGTTGTAGTCGGCAACCGAGTCGCTTTCTTCGCTCAACGCCTTAAAGTTTCTCAAACGCAGGGCATTGCTCACCACACAGACCGAAGAAAGGCTCATACACACGGCGGCGATCATAGGACTTAAAAATCCCAAAGCCGCAAGCGGTATTCCGATACTGTTATATATCAAAGCCCAGAAAAGGTTTTGCTTTATATTTTTAATAACCGCTTTGCTAAGCATAATTGCGGTTACCGCGTCGTTTAAGTCATTTTTGATAAGCACGATATCGGCAGACTCTATTGCAACATCTGTTCCTGCCCCGATGGCTATTCCTACATCTGCCGCGGCAAGGGCGGGCGCGTCGTTGATTCCGTCGCCGATCATTGCCACTGTTTTTCCGTCTCTTTTAGAGGCGCGCACAACTTTTTCTTTCTGATAGGGCAAAACATCTGCGATAACATCTTTAATACCGACAATACGTCGTATGGCTTGTGATGTTATCTTGTTGTCTCCCGTTAGCATAATTGTTTCTATGTTCATTCTCTGCATACGTGCTATCGCAGTGCGGCTTGTAGCTTTTACCGTATCTGACAGGGCGATTATACCGAGCATCCTTGTTTCGTCGGCATAATAAAGGCAGGTTTTTCCTTCAAGCGCAAGTTGTTCAGCCATATCCTTAAAGCTTCCCGGGTCAATGCCCAGTTTTTCTATTAGCTTTACGTTTCCGCCGTAAAATTTCTTGCCCTCGGCATATGCGCAAACGCCCATACCGGGCATACGCTCAAATTTTTCCGTTTTAAACAATGTTATATCATTGTTTTTCGCAAACTCGCACACGGCGTTTGAAAGCGGATGTTCGGAGTTATTCTCAAGCGAGGCGGCGAGAGCCAAAAGGTGATAATCCTTTATCGGTTCAAGCGGACAAATATCGGTAACGCTCGGTATGCCTTCGGTTATTGTTCCGGTTTTGTCTATGACTACAGTATCAATTTTATGCGCTATTTCAAGGGCTTCTGCGCTCTTTATCAATATTCCGTTCTGAGCGCCTTTTCCTGTTCCGACCATAATAGATGTGGGCGTTGCAAGACCAAGCGCGCATGGGCAGGATATTACAAGAACTGATATCCCATTTGTAAGCGCAGTCGGAAAATCTTTTGTTATAATAAACCATACAATTGCGGTTACAACGGCTATTGCCATAACTATCGGCACAAAATAAGCCGATATCTTATCTGCCATTCTGGCAATGGGAGCTTTCCCCGCGGAGGCTTCTTCAACAAGTCTTATTATATTTGAAAGCGTTGTGTCTTCACCTACGCGCGTTGCTTTCATCGTAAAAAATCCGGATTTGTTTATCGTTCCGCCTGTAACGCTGTCACCCGGCTGTTTGTCAACGGGTATGCTTTCGCCTGTTATCGCAGATTCGTCCAGCGATGCATCTCCCTCTGTTATAACGCCGTCAACAGGCACGCACTCACCCGGGTGAACACAAACGATATCGCCTACCGTTACTTGCTCTACCGGCACAACAAGGCGGTTTCCGTCTCTCTCTACGGTTGCGGTTTTAGGCGTTAATTCCGCAAGAGCTTTTATTGCGTCGCTCGTCTTTTCTTTTGAACGGGCTTCCAAAAACTTGCCGAGCGTGATAAGCGTAAGAATTGTTCCTGCGCTTTCAAAGTAGAGGTGCATTGTGATATTGCCCAGTGCATCGGCATTAAAAAGAGTCAGCCTGTTGCCAATAAGGAATATATTAAATATACCGTATAATATTGCTGCGCCTGAGCTTATGGCTATCAGCGAGTCCATATTGGGATGCCATTTTGCAAGTGATTTAAAACCTACCGTAAAATACTTGTAGTTAATGCACGCTATGGGAATAACAAGCAAAAATTCCAAAAAGGGGAGACCGATTGCGTTATTATCCTGACTTAAGAAAAGGGGCATAGGTACCCCTGCCATATGAAGCATAGCCAAAATAAACAGCGGGACCGCAAACACAAGCGATAATACAAGGCGCTTTTTGATTTTTTGGGCGTCGCTTTTCAATTCATCTTTTTTTGCGGGTGCTGATTTTATCCCCGAAAGTGAGGCTTCATACCCTGCGTCTGTTACGGCGGCGATAATCGTTTCATCGTTCATACAGCTTTCGTCGTATGTTACCTTCATTACGCCCGTAAGCAGGTTTATCTCAGCAGACGAAACGCCTGTAAGCGCTTCCACTGCTGTTTGTATGTGGCTTACACATGAGGCGCACGACATACCGCCCACCTCAAATTTCTTTACAGTCATTTTTATCGTTCCTTTTATATAAATATCAAAAGCACAATTACAACTAATATAACAAAACTTGTAACAATTGTAATATATTTTTTACCAAATGTCAAGCTTTGCCACAGTATTAACGCAGTGACGGTATAAATTGCAGAATATGGCTTTAAAAGCTTGATTTTTAAGGGGAAATATGGTATCATAACCAGAAATATATAATGGTGCAGGAGGTGCGGTAATGGCGGAAAAATCGGGCAGAATTACAATTATAGACGAACTGCGCGGATTGGCAGTCGTTTGTATGATCGTTTATCACGCGCTGTTTACCGTGGGCAATATTTTCGGTTTGCGGCAGGCGCAGGATATTATGAACTTTTTTATGCCTGTGGAACCGATTTTTGCCGGATTGTTCATATTTATCTCCGGTATTTGCACAAAGCTCAGCCATTCAAATCAAAAACGCGGGCTTATACTTGCCGCCGTGGCGATAGCAATATCCGGTGTTACGATTATTTTGTTGCCTAACATCGGCGTATACGGGTGCGAAATATATTTCGGCGTGATACATTTGCTTGCGTTTTCGATAATTATATTTTCACTTTTGGAAAAGTTGCTCGCTAAAATCCCACCGTTTTTGGGATTTGTTATTTTCGCAGCCGCATTTGTGTTTACATACAATGTGCCTAAGGGCATATTGGGAGCTTTTGAACTGAGTACGGAAATACCGCAAAGCTTTTATGACGTACCTGTCTTATTCTTTTTGGGATTACCGGGTACAAGCTTTGTAAGCGCTGATTATTTTCCGATAATTCCCTGGTTTTTGTTATTTCTCTCAGGGTCGTACGTGGGTGTTTGGGCGAAAAACGGAAAATTCCCCGCGTTTATGTATAAATCGTGTATTGTACCCTTGCAGTGGTTCGGCAAAAACGCGCTTATCATATATGTTTTGCATCAGCCGATCATATACGGTATAGCATGGGGAATAAAGCGGCTTATCACAGGCGAATAATTTGAATAACCGAAAGGAATGTTAAGGAATATGAAATTAGGAATAGTAGGCTTGCCGAATGTAGGCAAAAGCACACTTTTTAACGCTATAACAAACGCAGGGGCACAATCTGCTAATTATCCCTTTTGCACGATAGAGCCGAATGTTGGCATCGTATCGGTTCCCGATAAAAGGCTTGATAAGCTTGCCGAGATGTATGACCCCGATAAATTTACACCTGCAACAATAGAATTTGTTGATATTGCAGGCCTTGTAAAAGGTGCGTCTAAAGGCGAAGGGCTCGGCAACAAATTTTTGGCTAACATAAGAGAGGTAGATGCCGTTGTTCACGTTGTACGCTGTTTTGACAACGACAACATAGTCCACGTAGACGGAAGCGTTGACCCCGCCAGAGATATAGATACAATAAATCTTGAGCTTATAATGTCAGATGTGGATATAGTGGAACGTCGTATAGACAAAGCCAAAAAGATGGCAAAGGCGGATAAAAAGTTTAGGGAGGAAGCCGAATTTTTTGAGAGAATATTAAGCGTTTTGAACTCAGGCAAGCCTGCGCGCGGTGCTGAATGCAGTGAGGAAGAGGCAATACTTCTTGCAAGCGCACCGCTGCTTACAAACAAGCCTATAATATACGCCGCGAATATGAGCGATGTTGATTTTTCTTCGGGAATAGAAGAAAACGAATACTATAACAAAGTTAAGGCAATTGCCGAAAGCGAACACGCCGCTGTTTTACCGATATGCGCGGAGCTGGAAGCCGAAATAGCCGGTATGGACGCAGAGGAAAAAGAAATCTTCCTTTCCGATTTGGGGCTTGAGCAAAGCGGATTGGAAAGGCTTATTACAAAGTGTTATTCTCTGCTCGGGCTCATATCATATCTCACCGCGGGAAAACCCGAAGTGAGAGCCTGGACGATAAAGAAAGGCACAAAAGCTCCTCAGGCGGCAGGCAAGATACATACCGACTTTGAACGTGGATTTATCCGTGCCGAGGTAATAGCTTTTGACGACCTTATTGCGTGCGGCTCGCTTAATGCCGCAAAAGAAAAAGGACTTCTGAGAAGCGAAGGCAAAGACTATGTAATGAAAGACGGCGACGTTGTTCATTTCCTGTTTAACGTATAATTATGTATAAGGACAAGTGGTAATATGTTTGAAAAGCTTACAATAGCAGAATTATTCGACCTTGAACACACAATAGCAAAAGATATTTTTGACGGTAAAACTTATCCGTGGGAGATCTTATCGGAATTGAGTGATTTTATCATAAGGCTCGGTAATACATTGGATGAATCTATGTATGAAAAAACAGGCGAAAACATTTGGATAGCCAAAAGCGCGAAGGTCGCACCCACAGCTTGCCTCAACGGTCCGCTTATAGTATGCGAAGATGCGGAGATACGCCATTGCGCATTTATCAGAGGAAGCGCAATAATAGGTAAAGGCGCAGTCGTAGGCAACTCTACCGAGATCAAAAATTCGCTTCTTTTTGATAACGTGCAAACGCCGCACTATAACTATATAGGGGATTCAATACTCGGGTATAAGTCACACACGGGAGCGGGAAGCATAACATCCAATTTAAAATCCGATAAATCTTTGGTTACAATATTAATTGACGGCGAAAAGATGGATACAGGCAGAAAAAAGCTTGGCGCAATACTCGGCGATCATGTTGAGGTAGGGTGCAACAGCGTGCTTAACCCGGGTACGGTTATCGGCAGAAATACAAATATTTATCCGCTTTCAATGGTGCGCGGCTATGTGCCTGAAAACAGCATTTACAAAAAGCAGGGCGAAATTGCGGAAAAGATCGAGGGTGGTCACCGTTAATACTAAAAAGACAAAGCTGATAGTAAGGATATCCGCGGTGGTTTGCGCTGTGTTGCTGATTTTGAGCGGTGTTGTATCTGTGCTTATTTCAGTTATTAAATAAAATTGAGTAAAGGGAAAATGCATGTTTAGTAAAAGAACATGTATAAGTAAATAATATGAATATTTGGCATGATATTGATTCTTCAAGAATAAAGCCCGACGATTTTGTCGCATGTATAGAAATACCAAAGGGTGCAAAAGCGAAGTATGAGCTCGATAAGCAAACGGGATTGCTTATTCTCGACAGAGTTCTGCACACGTCAACCCACTACCCTGCAAACTACGGCTTTATTCCCAGAACATACGCCGACGATTTAGACCCGCTTGATGTACTTGTTTTGTCAAGTGAAAAGATGTATCCGCTCACGCTTGCACGGTGTTATCCTATCGGTATGTTTACAATGATGGACAACGGCAGAAACGATGAAAAGATAATAGCCATACCTTTCAACGACCCCAACTACAACAGCTATAAAAGCATTTCGCAGTTGCCTAAGCATATTTTTGAGGAAATGCGCCACTTTTTCACGGTTTACAAGTCGCTCGAGCATAAAGACACCGTTGTAGATGAAGTTCAGGATGAAGACGCAGCGAAAAAGGTCATAGAAAAATCTATGCAGAATTACAGAGTAAAGTTTAATATTATCTAAAAGGAATGATAAAATGAATTCCAAAAAAGGCTCAGCGGCAAAGGTCTTAGTAATAGTTCTTGTGCTTGTTACAATATATCTTTTGTGTACCGATTATATGTATATAACTTATAACGGGGCGTTTACCACGCAATCGGACAAAAGCGCGTACACTGATTTAAGCGGCATAATCGAATTTAACATCGGAAAATATCAAAATTCCGATATTGCGGCAGGGGTGCGTTTAGAAACTTTAACAGATGTTGACAAATCCGAGTTCTACTGCGGACTCAGCAATGATGAAAGCGTTAACGGCAACACTGCTTTTAATATTCAAACAAGCAGTTCGGGATTTGGCGACAAAAACGAAACCGTTACCGAATCAACCGATAATTTTGCAGTGTCGTATTCAAAGATGAATAACCCGATTAATTACATTTCACCCGATATGGGAAAGCTGTGTAAAGGTGACACCGTAAAGCTTTTTGTCAAGGCAGAGGGCGACGATGAGTATGTCGTTTCAGGTGTTTTTACTTACAATACGGAGAATTTCAAGATCAGAAATTATTACAACACGCAGGCTTACACTACCGTGTCTTACAGTGCGTTCGATTTGCTGTTCGGCAGCGGCTCAAAGGACAATATGACTTTTGGCGGAAATCTATGGGCATTATTTTTCTGGCTGCCCCCGCTTATAACAATAGGCTTTTATGTATTTGACAGAAAAAGCAATTTAAAACATTTGACAGGTATGGCAATGTCTGTTGTGAGCATTTTTGCTGTTGTGTATTTTGTCGGCGGCGCAAGGCTGGCGTTTGGCTCTATGCTCTCAATTGTTATTAACCTTGTAATATTTATTCTTTGTCTTTATTCGGCACTTTTGGGCTTGAAAAACCGCGAGTAAATAATTGACAATATTTACATCTTGATTCAAATTATCCTATATAATATAATTTAATTACACAAAAACTGCATTGGATTGATATATATGAAAAACAAATTACATAAAATTTTGGCTTTTATTCTTATTTTGGCAATAGTGCCTTTTTGCCAAATCACCTCGGCTTCTGCAGATGAAGCCCCCGAAACAAAAATATTTATCTTCTTAACAAAGAATATGGGCTTTAACAAAGCTGCCGCCTGCGGTGTGCTTGCAAATATGTATTACGAGTCTGCGTTTTCTCCCGTTTGCTACGGTGACAACGGTACAAGCTACGGTATCTGCCAGTGGCACAACGGCAGATTTGACAGCCTGAAAAAATTTTGCAAAGCGGGCGGTATGGATTACAAAACAATAGACGCACAGCTTGAATATCTTAAATATGAGCTTGAAACATCTTATACAGGGGTGCTTTCATTTATGCGGTACCAAATTGAAAACACTGCGGTAGGCGCTTACAACGCAGGATATTATTGGTGCTATAATTTTGAGATACCCGGAAACAGGGCATATTACGCAGTGGAGCGCGGTTACGCAGCAAGATATACTTTCTGGCAATACTACAAAAACATAGGCGACACACTCATCTATGATATATTTGATGATGTGTATACCCTTAATATCCCCGAAGATCCTCAAACGGGCAACAATCTGCTTTTGCTTGACGGCGATACACTGCCTGTGCTGGGAGATGTTGACTGTGACGGCAAGATCTGTATGATAGACGTAACGCAGCTGCAAAAATCATTTGCAAAGCTTATTGATATAAAAGACTTGGGCGAGATGTCTAAGGTGAATTCGGACTTAAACGCCGACAATGTGGTAGACTTAAACGATGCGGTGCTTATCCAGCGGCATATTGCAGGCGTAAAGGCAACAGACGAAATGATACTTATACTTGATTAATATAATATAAGCAAAAAATGCGGCGGCAAGTATTAAGGCTTGTTGCCGCTATTATATTTTATATATGTTTACTGAAAATTGCTGCACGGCATATTGCGCTTTAACAACTACGCTTCATTTGTCGTCTGCGGTGCCGCAGGCTCCCTTGTGCAAAGGGAGCTGTCAGCGTAGCTGACTGAGGGATTGTATCTTGACATTGAACATTTAAAGCCGATATTTTGGTTATGTATAATAACACGTTTCGCCCTAATGCCGGGCAGGCACCTACTTTCCCATGTGAGAAAGTAGGCAAAGGACACCAAAGGGGGAAACCTGTAGGCTGTTTCCCCCTTTGGAAACCCCTTTCGCGACCA
>JAEEHZ010000032.1 GCA_016281115.1 Clostridiaceae bacterium
CGCGACGAATGCGTTTGCCGGCTCGTTGTAAATATCCTGAGGCGTGCCTATCTGGTCAATGATGCCTCTGTTCATTACGACGATGCGGTCAGACATCGTGAGCGCCTCTTCCTGATCGTGCGTAACGTAAATAAATGTAATGCCGAGCTGTTGCTGCATACGTTTGAGTTCAATCTGCATTTCTTTTCTCAGCTGTAAGTCCAGAGCGCCGAGCGGCTCGTCAAGCAGAAGCATTCTCGGTTTGTTTATCAAAGCGCGGGCAATGGCAACTCTCTGCTGCTGACCACCCGACAGATAATCGACTTTTTTTGCGCCGAAACCTTTCAAATTTACAAGGTCCAGCATTTCAAGAACCGCGTTTTTGATCTCCTTTTCGGGAGTTTTTTTGAGTCTTAGACCAAACGCAATGTTTTCATAAACGTTCAAATGGGGAAAAAGAGCGTATTTTTGAAAAACGGTGTTTACCTGCCGCTTGTAAGGCGGAATTTTGTTAATCAGTTTTCCGTCGAAATAGACCTGCCCTTCGTGAGGCTCGATAAAACCGCCTATAATCCGAAGCGTCGTTGTTTTTCCGCAGCCTGACGGCCCGAGCAGGGTAATGAATTCTTTGTCTCTGATGTCAAGGTTGATGTTGTTCAATACAAACTCGTCATCATAATTCATAGAGATGTTTTTCAAACTTACGATAATGCTTTTTTCCAATCCTCGCACCTCCGTGCCGTGTTGCTGTGCGGCACCATTTGCTGAAAACATAAGTCTCTTTCGCGCAACATTCAGATTAAAAGAGACGAATTTTCCCATATAGCAAATTAAGATTATAATACATATTGTATCGCGATAATTCAATAATAATTTCAAAATAAAATGTAAATAAACATCTTAAAATGTAATATTATATATTTTAATGCGAACATGGCGCGCAAAAATATATATTTTCAGCCGAAACAAACGTTTCGGCTGAAAATTTTCACAGTATTATTTTACTTCAATATATTCTTCTCTTTTTGCGCCGACAGAAATGTACTTTATGTTGCAGCCGACCTTTTCGGCAATAAATTCGACGTATTTTCTTGCATTCTCGGGCAGATCGTCAAGAGTCCTGCATGAAGAAATGTCGCATTTCCAGCCGTCGAGATATTCGTATACGGGCTTTGCAATGTCGAGTCTTAAACCGAGCGGGAATCGCGTCGTGATTTCGCCGTCAATGTCGTATGCAACGCATACGGGAATTTTATCCATATACGAGAGTACGTCAAGTTTCGTAAGCGCGATTTCGTCAGCACCCTGAACGAATACTCCGTATTTTGAGGCAACAACGTCAAAAGCTCCGACTTCACGGGGGCGTCCCGTTGCGGCACCGTATTCGTTTCCGGCTTTTCTCAGCTCGTCCGCCTCTTTGCCGGTCATTCTTACTGTAAACGGACCCGAGCCTACGCAGGTGGAGTACGCCTTCATAATTCCTATGCTCTTGTCAAGCTTTATACCGGGTATTCCGCTTCCGATGGGCGCAAACGCCGCGATTGAAGAAGACGAGGAAGTGTAGGGATAAATTCCGAAATCAATGTCTCTGAGCGCGCCGAGCTGTGCTTCAAATATTATGTTTTTGCCCTGCTCATGCGCTTTTTGAAGGATTTCGCCGCAGTCGCACACAAACGGTTTGAAGGGATATGCGTATGTACGGAGCCAGTCCATAATTTCGTTCGGGTCAACGGGGTCTGCGCCGTAGCCCTTGTTTATAAGCAGATTTTTGTATGCGACAATGTTTTCAACTTTTTCTCTGAGGTCGTCTTCAAAGAAAAGGTCGGACATTCTTATCGTCTTTTTCATATATTTGTCGCTGTAAACGGGAGCAATTCCGCGGCGCGTTGAGCCGTAAGGCTTTCCCGTAACTTCCGTAAGCCTCGTTTCCTCAAGTATGTCAAGCTCGACGTGGTAGGGAAGAACAATCGTCGCTTTGTCGCTTATTTTGAGGTTTTCAGGCGTTATGCTCACGCCTTTTTCTGTGATGTTCCTGATTTCCTTTGTAAGATGCGCAAGGTCTATAACCATGCCGTTGCCCATTACGTTGATAACGTTTTTTCTGAAAATTCCCGAAGGAATGAGGTTGAGCTTGAATTCGCCGTATTCGTTAATAACGGTATGTCCCGCGTTGTTTCCGCCCTGATAGCGTGCAACGATATCTGCGTTTTCGGAAAGGAGGTCAACCATTCTTCCTTTACCTTCATCGCCCCAGTTTATACCGGTAATTGCCGTTAACATTTTATCCACCCTTTTCGAATATAAAAATTTGTCAAAAATATACATTCAGTTAATATGCGCATTGACAATTTATTATATAATATAAAGCGGTAAATGTCAACCGATTTAAGCCAATAATTACATAAAATTCATATGTTCAAGGGGCAGTTATGAAAAAATTTTTTTCACGCTTTTTTTTAAAAAAGAACGGCATAAAAGAAATAAATTACAGAATTTCGGAAAAACTCAATAACGTACATATAAAATATATATCCGAAAAGGATGAAAACTCGTATGACAGTATTATCGCAAGGGAAGCACACATTAATATAGTAGGCGATAATAAGGACGAGCTGTGCGCAACGCAGGGAACAACAACTGTTTTCAGACTTAAAATCGCGGATATGAAAATATGGGAATTTATGAGTCTTGACGGATGTGTAATTACCTTTTTCGATATCGATTTGCAGAAAGAAAGAACTGTCAACGTGTATTACGACAAACATTTGTCATGAAAAAGATTGTAAACGTCATTTTTAATTAACATAAATGAATTATTAATGTTAATAAATCTTTAATTTCTTAAAATTTAACCAAAAAAACACAAAAAAAGTGTCAAAAAATGGTAAATATGTGAAAAATAAGTAAAAAAAGCCTTGATTTTTAAAAAAACGCGTGATATAATGTATTTGTAAATACAAGCGGAATGCTTGAAATTTAATGGAGGTATCATAATGAACAAAACAGAATTCATCGCTGCTATCGCAGCAAAGGCTGGCTCATCCAAGAAGGACGCCGAGAAGTTTGTAAACGCATCGGCAGAAGTTATCGCAAAGACTCTTAAAAAAGGCGATAAAATCACGCTTGTTGGCTTTGGAACATACAAAGTAAGCAAGAGAGCTGCAAGAACCGGTAAGAATCCTCAGACAGGCGCTAAGATTAAGATCCCCGCAACGAAGGTTCCGTCCTTCAAGGCAGGCAAAGCTCTTAAAGAAGCTGTTAAATAATTTCAAAATCAATTTGAATCAGACGGCGTAAGCCGTCTGATTTCTTTTTTAATTAAGTATTGCATTTTGAAAATCCGTATGATATAATAAACGCATGCCGGTGTGTTGGAATTGGCAGACGAGGAGGACTCAAAATCCTTTGCCAGCGATGGCGTGCGGGTTCGACCCCCGCCACCGGCACCATCCCGAAAGCCTTGATTTTACAGGGCTTTCGGGATTTTTTTGAATTTTTCCGGATCATATTTCATGGTGTAGGCCGGGCGGCTCTTTTAAACGTTCGATCCACCTTGAAAAATTAATATTTTTGTGCTATTATGAGCATGTAAAACAAAGGAACGAAAAAACGATGGTTGATTCCGAAAAAACGGGATTTGCGGAGTAAAAATGAGAAAGAAAATGAAAGCAATTAAGGGAGTTCTGATAATAATGCTATGCTTGGCACTATTCAGCGGGTGCGGCAGGAATACGAAGGAGACAGTTACAAACATGAAAATACCGGTCGAAGACATTTCGGAGTTCTGCTATACATGCGAAAATATAAACTTTAACGCTTTGTATCAAAGATACCGTTTTTTCAAAGAAGACGGCAAATATATGTTCTTTCACGAAGCTCGTGAAAAGCCCGGCGAATACGGGCCGACCACAAAAGATGATGTCACGGACAGCGGGACTTTTGAATTGAACG